>CAZHWA010000400.1:0-3036 GCA_964536175.1 uncultured Terricaulis sp.
GAGCCAGTGTCGTAGGTCTTCTGTGTGGAGGGTGTTGAAGGGCGTCGGCGGGAGGAAGCCATCAGGTCCAGCAACATGACAGGCGACGAGCTTGCTCTACTCCAAGCCGATCATTGCCTCTGCTTTTACCCAGTGAGAACTGCGCGCCTCAGGTGACCAGCACACGAGAACTGCGCCCGCCGCGCGTACTTCGCGGTCAATCTCATCGCTGAACGCTTCTCCGGCGCTCAAACTGGCATCGAACCAGACACTCAGTCCTAGCGCCCGCAAATGCGTGGCGATTTGCTCCACCGCAGTGCGCTGGTCCTGTTTATAGCTGATGAAAACGTCCGCCAAACCGCCCCTCGTTCATGAGCATGCAGAGCTTTATCGCTTGCTGCCACTGCCGCATCTAGCCCCTTGTCCGGCCAAGGTGTAACCATCCCGGGTTCGTGTCGGGCAACGGCGAGTGGCTGCCATCGGCGACTTCCTTCCGGCCGAAGCGGCGCAAGCTAATGTCCGTTCGTCGCCACATCGAGGACGATTTGAAAGCGCGCCGCTCCAGCGGCGGTGCACCCTCAAGACGCAGGCGTCCGCAGCCCAAGCGCATCAAACGCACGCGCTACCCGGACGAGCGCCAGCGCGATCATTTCCGACCTAACTATGCTCCCATGTTCGACCTCGGCCCGAGCAGGGCCTGAGGTCGAATGAAGAAGGGACGTGGCTCCCACGTCCCGACAAGCTCCGCGCCGCCATCGCGCGCAAGCCGGCGTCCAGGGCGAAGAGGCGAAAGCCGTCCCTTGACGCCGGCGCGCACGATGGCAGGAGACCTAGCCCGGATCGCAGCACGAAACTGCCAAAGGCGTGGCGTTACGTTCGAGCGGCGCTTGGTGGGAAGCGAAAAGTGTCTGCAAACCCCCCTTGTAAGTCATTGAAAGCATTGGCGGGGAACGGAAATTGAACAGTTTGCAGGCATCCTTGATTTTCAAGGCTCGTGGGGCAGCGAGGATAGATTCGATCCCTGTCGCGCCCACCATCACTTTCGGAATCTAATCAGTCAGTTGAGCGGTCGACGCCCGCGACGTGCGCAGGCGTCGGCATCGAGCTGGGTACCATATGGGTACCAGCGCCGCTCGCAGGCATTCCGCGAAAACGCGCGAGCATGTTCGCCGGCTTACGCGTAACCGAACCTGCGTCGCAAAGCGTCTGCCCGCAGCTGACGGGCGTGATCGGCTGCGATGCGCTATCGAAGCGTCAGCCGACGGCGTTTGGCGCCGCACGCGAGCGGACGGCCATGGAGGGGCGCTCCTTCGTAAGCGAGGGCCGGAGAGTGCGGCTGGGCGAGGACCCTTGATCCGCCTGGCCGGGGGGAGGGCCGGGCAGAACAATTCGCTAGCGCACTAGAACAACGAGTCTAGAGTTCGGAGTTAAGCTACGAGGACGGCGGGGAGCGCCCTGAGGGTACGCCGCGCCGCGAGGAGACGCTGGGTCAATATTCAGCTTGTAGAATGACGAGTCTAGAGTTAATAGATGGCCATGGGAGAGCGGTGTCATGATTAGAGCGATGGCGTATCTGGGACTCACCACCGCCGCGACGCGCGACTGGCGTCGCTTCGGCACCGACGTTCTGGGACTTCAGAATATCGAGGACGGCGCCGATGGCGCGGTACGCTTCCGAATGGATGACGCCGATTGCAGGTTCTGGATTCATCCGGCCGACAAGAACGGCATTGCTTACATTGGCTGGGCCGTGCTTGACGAACGCGAGGCGCATGCACTCGGCAGTAGGATCGAATCGGCCGGGATCAAGCTGCAGGCGGCGAGCCCCGAGGAGATCGCCGAGCGCAACGTCGAGGGCTTCAGCTGGTTCATTGATCCGTTCGGCTTCCGCCATGAATTGGCGTGGGGTCAGCGGGTCACGCCGAATACGTTCCAGCCAGGCCGGCCGATGAGCGGTTTCAAAACCGGCGACCAAGGCATGGGCCACATCGTGTTGCTGGTGCCGGATCTGCACGAGGCGGATCGGTTCTATGTCGAGGTGATGGGATTTCACGTCTCCGACAAGGTCCTCGACGGCGCGCGCAAGCTGCTATTCTACCATTGCAACGGCCGCCACCATACGCTGGCGATCGGATCGCCGGTTCCTGGCAAATCGGGTGCGCACCACCTGATGATAGAAGTGAACGCGCTCGATGATGTCGGCGCCGCAGTGGACCTTTGCGAGCGCCACGAGTTTGTAGTCAGCAAGTCAATCGGACGCCACACCAACGACCGCATGGTGTCGACCTACTTGTTCTCGCCGTCGGTGCTGCGCATCGAATACGGCTACGGCGGATTGGCGATCCACGATTTGTGGGAGCCGAAGACCTATTCCACGACGTCAATCTGGGGACACAAAGAGCTGCGCCCCGATTTGCCGCCAGCAATGGTCATTCATGGCTGACTACGAAATCCCCTCCGATCCGCGCTCGACGCTGAAGGTTCCCGTGCAATCTGAAGCCTATTCCGCGCCCATTGCCGTCAGCCCGATCAGCGGCGCGGTTTTTCGCAAAGTGCTGGGCAACGTGCCGACCTCGGTCTCCATCGTCACGGGCGATGACGGCGCCGGGCCGTTCGGCATGGTGGTCGGTTCGCTGGTCTCGATCTCGCTGAGCCCACCGCTGGTGGGCCTGTTCATCGACAATCGTTCGAACACGCTGCCACGGCTGATGAAGTGCGACGAAGTCTGCGTGAACGTGCTCACAGATGAACAGGCTCAATTTTGTAAGGATTTCAGCCGCGAGAAAGAGCGGCGCTTCCAATGCGGCGGCTGGCGCCAGGACGAAGGCACGGCGCCGCGCCTGAGCGAGGCGCTGGCTTGGATCGCTGGGCGCGTCGAACGCAGTCTGGTGATTGGCGACCATACGCTCATCGTAATCAAGACGCGGGCGCTGGAAGAGAACCCGGTCTGCGCCGGCAGCGAGCCGCTGATCTTCTTTCGCGGCGGTTTCAATTCCTGACGACGGCATCCCGATTGATGCACAGAACAATACTGAGGAGGGAACAGTGAAGGCAGTT
>CAZHWA010000401.1:0-3033 GCA_964536175.1 uncultured Terricaulis sp.
TTTCGTCGCTCAGTGCCGGGTTATGCAGGTTGGCGTCGTTGACCCTCACAGATGAGGCGCGATGATCGTACTGGCGGACCATGCGGCCGACATAGAGAGGCAACCACTTGCCCGCTGCATTTTGCCAGATGTTACCCTGCAACGGAAATGCGCCCTCTTTCTCTTGAAGGGACTTGCGCGTTCGGAAATGCTCAGAGTCGTTGGTCATATCGAGCATTCGCTCGTAGCTGACCGGCCACTGCCTAACTGGCTGGCCTCCGGAGTGATCAATCAGAACAGGGCAGCGTTCGTAGATTTTGCGCACCAGGTTCGCGTCGCGCTGCGTTCTGAACACGGGCGCCGTGCCGGTGTTGGGATTCACTCGCGCAAAGTCGGCCGCCGTCATCGTAAAACGCCGCTCTGGCAGCTGCTCCATGCGATGCAGATAGAAGGCACACCCGGTCTCAGGGAATGTGCGGCCGGGCGCGCCGAAGACCAGCGAGCAAAACTTGAAGCTGTTGTGCACGTCGGGGAAGAAGTAGCCTCTGTTTTCGCAGTCGTAGAGCGCGCAAAGCCGACCACTCGTGGAGATGGTCTTGAAGAATGCGGCGGATGTTTTATCGGATGCGATGCCTGACGGGGTCAGCAAACCCACAATTCCGTCGGGTTTCAGCAACGCGGCGGCGCGCTCTACAAAAAGCGCGTAGATGTTGAGATCGCCGCCCGAGAGAAGCGGATATTCGCCGTTTGTACGGGCAATCCGTACGCCATCCTCAGCCCGCTTGGCGGCCTTCTTGTATTCAGCATAGAGGGGGTCGCCCGAGGCCTCCAACGCGGCGATCAGGCGTTTGCGCTCGTCGGCACGCTGCGCCATCGCAATCTCACGCCGACGGGCCGCGAACCACTCGACTTCCTCCATCTTCATGCGGTCCCATGGCGGGTTGCCGATCACCGCATCGAAGCCACCCGTTGGCTTCTCGCTCTCCCACTCCTCCCAAACGCCGGGGAAGGCGGTCTGCCAGTTAAGGAAGCGTTCCTCGGCGATGAGGGCGCGCGCCCTTTGCACGATGTCGATGAACTCCTTTGCCTTTGGCTTGCTAGGATCGATCTCCAGCCGGCCGCGGGCGATCTGGAACGGATCGCCATAAAGGCCGTCCAGGAAGGATTGAACGGCGCTCTTTTCGCCATTGGCCCTAATGTCGAGCCAGTCGAGCGCATGGAGCAGCCGCATGAATTCATCGAGCGGTTGCACGGCGACCAGGACGCCATCCCACACCTGGGCTGAGCGATGCGCTTCGGCGATCTCAGCGTCGGTCAACCGCTCGATGATCTGCACACCGGCGGCGGATTCCTTCGCGCGCGCCATGGCGTCGCTGATGAGCAGGCTCGCGCCCCATTTGGATTTCAGGCGTTCGGTCACGCCGAAGACGGACAAGCCGAACAGTGAATCACCGCAGCGCAGATGGTGATCGAGGAAGGAGAGTGGAGCGCCGACGGTGAACGTGTGCAGCCAGAGGGAGACTTTGGCGAGCTCCACCGCCATCGGGTTTTTGTCGACGCCGTAGATGCAGCGCTTCAGCACCATGCGGCGGATGATGTGGCGGTCGTCAAGCTGCGAGATGTCGATGCCCCAGCCCTTCTCCTCGGCATTGCCGATGATCGTGCGCCGGATTTGATCGACCCGATGAATAAGCGGTGAGCGGTATTCACCCCAATCGACAATCTCGGCCGCCTCGGCGATGGCGTTGATGACGTGATCGGTCAGCGTATCGACCAGCGAGACCAGGAAGTGTCCCGATCCCATGGCAGGGTCGCAGATTTTGAGGTCAAGCAGCGCCTCAGCCGGATCGAGACGCATGAGCTGAGCGATGCGATGATCCTCCGGCCCTTTGCCCGCCGCCAGCTCCGTGGCGCGATTGCCGAACGTCTCCAGCCTCTCCTTGATGAGCGGGGCCAGGGTTTCGTCGAGGATGACGCGGACCAGCTCCTCCGGCGTGTAGTACGAACCGGAGCGCTTGCGCGCGAAGATGTTGGGGCGGACTTCGATGGCGCCGCCGTCCTCGCGCTTCAGCTCGAATTCCAGCAAACGCTCATAGATTGAGCCGAGTTGCTGAACGCTGAGGTCGCGGTAATTGATATAGCGCCGCGCGCCGGTCGATTGGTCGAACGACAGAACATCGATGACATCCGCCATCACATCGTCCGGGATGCGCACTTTCGCGAGAAGCGGCGTGCGCTCGCCGTCGAACAGGCCGCCATTGTAGGGCGGCAGACCGATGGAGCCATCACCCTTGTCGATGGCGCGGCTGAGATCGTCGACGGCATTCCAGTATTTCGTGGCGGTCTTTGAGAACGTGTCGTTCGCCTGCTTGCGGCGGCCGACATCCTCGCGCACGCGCTCGCGCAGGGAATAATCGTCGAAGCGCGTGTCCCTGACGGGCAGCAAGTCGCGATCTTCGGCATAGAGAAGGAAAAGCAGCCGGTACAGTAGAACCAGCGCCGCCTCGCGGACGCTTTGCAAATCAGCGTCCGGTGCGGATGTGGCAATGCCCTTGGCAAGTGCCGGGAACGCCTGGTTGAACACAAGGTCGGCCAGGCTCTTGGCGACGCGCTCCTCGTAGAAGCGTCCCTCGGCAAGCGCGCGGTCAAGGAATGTGGACTTGGCGGACTTGCTCGGCAGGAATGACGGCTGCCCAAAAATCAGCAGGAAGACGCGCAGCCAGTGGTCGGGTTCGTCGTGCCTGAGATCAAAGAGGCCGGCCGTATCGCCGGAGATGCCGAGGGCGACGTGAAGGTCCAGCTCGCAGAATTCTTCCGAGACGGATTTGGCACCCTGGAAATAGAGCCGCCACTTCGCCCCGTTCGTCAGGATGCCCCAACGCAGCTTGCCTTCGGTGACGACATCAACACGACGAAGATAGCGCAGCATCTGCGTCGATGGGGCGGTTTCTTCGCCCTTGCGATTTGACTGCCGGTCGAGCGGGCGCGCCCAGCGTTTGCTTTCGACAATCGCCAACCCATAGGAATAACGACGCCACTGGTCAGCCTCGGTGT
>CAZHWA010000402.1:0-3012 GCA_964536175.1 uncultured Terricaulis sp.
AAGGCTACGACCACATGACGACGCTGGGCCGCACACCCAGTGAAGACGGCGTCATCTGGCAAGTACGGACGGAGCCGCCGGGCGAAAGCGATTCGCCTTATTTATTGGCGACCCATCACGAATTGGCGCAGGTGCTGGAGCTGCAGCACGCCCAGGTACGCGTGTCCGCCGATCACGTGGCGAGCGATGATGTATTCGTCTTTCGCGTCGCCGATGTAGAGGCGATGACCCGCGGAACCCGGCTCTCCGCCGAAGAGGCCGAGCGCATCGCCGGGGAAGTCCAGCGCGCGCATGAGGAGGCGGCCGATCGGCTCGATGCGGCGCGCGAGCGGGCGCGTGAGGCCGCCGAGCGGCTCGAAGGAGCACGAGAACGGGCGCGTCAGTTGGCGGAAGAACGCGATGCTGCGCGCCAGGAACACGCCGCCGAGATTGAGCAGGCGCGGCTGGACGCGATGGCAGCGCGCGCCGAGGCGGAAGCCGAACTGATGGCCGAGCGGCAAGCACGCGCAGCCGAGCGCATGGCGGCGCGGATCGAGCAGCGCATTAGGATCGAGCGCGGACAAGTCATCATCCGCGGAGAGCCCGGCGCGCCGGATGTCCGCGTCGATGTCGATGTGCCGGTGGTCGAGGTCGACCCGGTGGAGGGCGTGCGCGTCACGGCGCCGAGGCCGCCTATCGCGCCGACCGCGCCCGCGCCTGCGCCGCGGCCGACTCCGCAGCCGGCGGACACGCGGACGGCGCCGGCTGCGCCCGCAACGCCCGCACTAGAAGCCGCAGCGACAATGCCGCCTGTGTTCGCACCGGCGCCGGCGGGCGTGGTGCTGATTTCCGGTTTCGAGTTCGGCGCGCAACTGCCCGATGGCCGTTGGCTGGTGATGAGTCAGGGGCGGAACTGGGCCGAGATCGGCTGGATCGGCCGCGCCGCACTGGTCATTGGCGCGACATTGTTCGTACTGTCGATTCTAGCGCTGTTGTTCACGCGGCGTCTCACGCGTCCTATCCGCAGCTTCTCCGACGCAGTTCAGGCCGTTGGCGTGGATCCTCAGAGCGCGCCCGTGCGCGAGGAGGGTCCGCGCGAGCTGCGGGGCGCCGCGCGCGCTGTCAACACGATGCAGGCGCGGCTGCGCGCGCTGATCGCGGACCGCACCAAGACGCTCGCCGCCGTCGCTCACGACATGCGCACACCGCTGATGCGCCTGCGTCTGAGCGCCGAGGAAGCGCCGCCGGACCAACGCGACAAAATGGCAAGGGAGATCGAGGAAGTCGAAGCGCTGGTCGCGAGCTTCATCGCCTTCGCCCGCGATGACCCGGCAGAGGAGGCGCGCGTACGGCTCGACCTTGCCGCACTGCTGCAGAGCATAGCTGACGATCACCGCGCGGCAGGACGCAGTGTTAGTTTCGAGGGCGCCGAGCGCATCGTCGTGACTGGGCAAAGCCTGGGATTGAAGCGTGTCTTCACGAACCTGATCGACAATGCGCTGAAGTATGGCGGCAGCGCCAGAATTGCGCTGCGGCGGGTGGAGGCCGTGGCGGTGGTCGACGTCGCGGACGATGGCCCCGGCATTCCCGCCGACCAGCGTGAGACAGTGTTTGAGCCGTTCGTGCGCCTAAACCAGGAGGGCGCCCGCGGCGCAGGGCTTGGCCTGGCTGCGGCCCGGTCTATCGTCATTGCGCATGGCGGCGATATCGCGGTCCTGGACGCCGAGAAGGGCGCTTTGCTCCGCGTAACCCTGCCGGTTTGAGGTGAGACGGTTGCTCGCGCTCTAGGAACCCGCGCGTAGACTTCCGGGCAACGCATTGAATTTGAGCGCGTCCATCCGGCCGATGTTTTCGAGCGCTGCAATCAACTCTGTCAGCGGCGCCGGCCGCGAAATCAGGAATCCTTGCGCCGTGTCGCAGCCCATGCTCGCCAGCAGCGCAAATGCCGAAGGATGTTCCACGCCCTCGGCCGTAACCTCCATGCCGAGACCATGCGCCAGATCGATCGTGGATCGAACCAGCAGCGCATCGCGCTTACTGTTGGTGATGTTTTGTATGAACATGCGGTCGATCTTGAGTTCGTGTGCTGGAAGCTGGCGCAGATAGGCGAGGGAAGAGAGGCCCGAACCGTAATCGTCGATGGCGATACTGACGCCGTGCTGCGCGAAGCGCTCGATATTGTTAAAGGCGAGATCGGGATTATCGATCACCGCCGTTTCAGTAATCTCGAAGCGAAGCGGATGCGCTGCACGCGCCACAGCATCCAGTGCGCTCTGGGCGAACTCGCGGTCGCCAAGCAGGCGGCCCGAGATGTTGACGGCGAAGGTGAGCGGCCATCCCGCGGCGGCCAATGCCCGTTGTTCTTCGATCGCCTTGCGCAACACCCAGTCCGTCAAAGCGCGGATGTGCCCGGTTTCTTCGGCCATCGGGACGAACAGGTCCGGCGGGATGACGCCACGCGCGGGATGGCGCCAGCGGACCAATGTCTCGACGCAGTCCACGCGATCGCTGCGGAAATTGTACTTCGGCTGATGCGCCAGGTAGAGCGCGCCGCGCTCCAGCCCGCCGCGCATCTCGCCCATGAGAGAAAGGTTGTGGGCGGGATTGCCGTAGGCGGCTTCGTCGAAAATACCAACCTTGCGACGCGCCGTGCGCGCCTGGTCGAGTGCAATGCTCGCGCGTTTGATGTAGCTCGCGGGCGTTTCATCTGTGCTCCGCGGCTGAGCAATTCCGATCGATACGCTGACGTCGATTGCCTGTCCGTCGAGCGACAGGGGCCGCTCCAAATGCTTGACGAGGGCGTCTCCGCGCCGGCACGCGTCTTTATCTCCAACCGCTTTGAAGGCGATGGCCAGGACGTCGCTCGAAAGTCGTGCAGTCAAGCTGCCAGGGATGAGTCGGGCTAGGCGGGCGCCCAACCGGCGCACCAGGGCTTCTGTGTGAGCATAGCCGATGGCGGCGCGAATCTGGGTAAAACGGTCAACGCCGATCGCGGCGAGGAATACACCCTGTCGCGGCAGGGTAGCGAGACGT
>CAZHWA010000403.1:0-3004 GCA_964536175.1 uncultured Terricaulis sp.
GATGTGCCATCGCCAGATCGACAGATGCGGCGATATGGGTCGCGTTTCCGGGCTTGGTGCGCCGGCCATCGAGCGCCTCGTGTTTGAGTTGAATGCGGAATCTGACGCGCGCGACATTAGGCGCGGAAGGGGCCGAGTCAATGCGACCCAAGGCGGGCGCGGCCGACGGTTAACGGATTCGTAAAATGCGGGCCAAGGTGACGATGGCGATCGCGCTCATCGCGCTTGGGCTGGCCGGCGCAGCGCCGGGCATCGCCCGCGATCACGATCGGGCCGAGCTTGCCGGCGTCATCGCCGATTTCGAGCGCTGGCGCCGCGACGCCGATCCGTTCACAGCCGGCTTCGAAGGCGACCGCGCGGCGCTGCGGCGTCTGCCGGACGCGAGCTTCGAGGCGCAGGCGCGCGCCATCGACGAGCTGCGCCGCATGCAACGGCGCCTGGAGCGGATCGACGCGGCGCACCTGAGCGACGATGAGGCGCTGAACCACGCCTTCCTGACGCACGTGGCGGCCGATGCGCTGGGCGGTCTCGCGCACGACGAGGCGCGGCTGGCGCTCAACACGCACACGGGCTTCTTCGCCCTGCCCGACCTGCTCGCGCAGGCCACGCAACTGCGCACGCGCGATGACGCCGAGGCCTGGCTGGCGCGCCTAGCCGCGTTGCCGCACTATTATCGCGACAATATCGCCGCCGCGCGCCGCGGCATCGATACCGGCTGGACCCAGCCGCGCACGGCTGCCGAGCGCGTGCTGGAAGTGGCGCGCGCGCAGGCGGCGACGCCCGCGGAAGAAAGCCCGCTCCTGGCGCCGTTGGCGGCGATGCCGGACTCGATTCCTGCGGCGGATCGGGCGCGCTATCGCGCCGAAGCGTTGGCGCTGGTGCGCGAACGCATTCAGCCCGAGCAACACGCCTTCGTGCGCTTTCTCGAAGAGGAATATCTGCCGGCCGCGCGCGCGCCGCTGTCGATCCGGACCGCGCCAGGCGGAGAGGCCTATTATCGCTTTCTGGTGCGCCGGCACACGACGACGGAGATGACGACCGAAGCGGTTCATGCGCTGGGCCTTGAGGAAGTGGCGCGCATTCGCTCAGAGATGGAGCGCGCTATAGCCGAGACAGGCTTTCGCGGCTCGTTCGCGCAGTTTCTGCGCCATCTGCGCACCGATCCGCGCTTCTATGCGCAATCGCCGCAGGACCTGATCGAGAAGTCCGCCGAGATCGCCAAGCGGGCCGAAGATCAGCTGCCGCGCCTGTTCGGCGCGCTGCCGCGGCTGACCTACGGCGTACGCCCGGCGCCGAGCGCGCTGGCGGGACGGTTCACCGCCGGCCGCTACGTTTCGGGCAGCGCAACACTGGGCCAGGCCGGCGCCTACATCGTCAACACCACGCAGCTCAATCAGCGCCCGCTCTACGAATTGCCGGCGTTGACGCTGCACGAGGCTGCGCCCGGGCACCATTTGCAGATCGCGCTGACGCAGGAGCTGGGCGAACTCCCCTACTTCCGGCGCACCGCCAACCTCACCGCCTATGTCGAAGGCTGGGGGCTCTATGCGGAATATCTCGGCGAAGAGATGGGCATTTATCGCACGCCCTATGAGCGGTTCGGACGCCTCTCTTACGAGATGTGGCGCGCCTGCCGGCTGGTGGCCGACACCGGCATCCACTGGTACGGCTGGAGCTACGAGCAGGCGCGCGCGTGCTTCGAAGAAAACACCGCACTCTCGCCGCACAATATCGAAACCGAGCTGGAGCGTTACGTCTCCGATCCGGGCCAGGCGCTTGGCTACAAGATCGGCGAACTGACAATCGTGCGGCTGCGGCGCGAGGCAGAGACGGCGCTCGGCTCCGGCTTCGACGTGCGCGCCTTCCACGACGTCGTGCTCGGCGCCGGCCCGTTGCCGATGCATGTGCTGGAGACACGCACGCGCCGGTGGATTGCGACGCAACACCAAGCCGCCCTGGCTGCGGCGCCGGCGCATCGGGCCCCGTCTTAGGGCGCACGCCCGCCCCACCCGTCGCGAAGCACGCTTCGCGACACCCACCTCGCACGCGGGGAGGGATGCGGGGGGCTGTCGACGCGAGCCGTGGACGCACGGGCGAGACGTGCTAGCTTTCCCGCGATTTGAGGGGGACTCGATGCTTCGCACCATTGCCTTGGCGCTGCTTGCGCTTGCGTTTCTTACCGCGCCGGCTGTCGCGCAATCGCGCGCCGAGCGCGCGCTCGACCAGCTCCTGGCCGAGCACGAAGCGATCGAGCGGCGCTTCGATCCGGTCACGTCGGGTCAATGGGGCGACGATGCGGCGCTCTCGCGGCTGCCCGATTTCTCGCCGCAGGCCGTGGAGGCGCGGCGCGCGGCGCTGGCGGCCTTGCGCCCGCGCGTTGCGGCGCTGAACGAGCGCCAGCTCTCCGAGAACGCCGCGCTCAACCGCACGCTCTTGCTGCGCACCATCGACGACGCGCTGGAAAGCATTTCCTTCGACCGCGGCAGGCTCGGCGGCGGAGGCGGCGGCTTCGACGGGCTCGCGCGCAACACCACGCTGCGCTCGCGCGCCGACGCCGAGGCATGGCTGGCGCGCATGGGGCTGATGGCCGGGGCGATGCAGCAAGCGATCGAGAACCAGCGACGCGGCATCGCCACCGGCTGGACCCAGCCGCGGCAGATTGTCGAGCGTGCGATTTCCGTTGCGGGCGCGACCGCGGCGCGCCCGGCCGAACAAAGCCCGATGCTGGCGCCGTTCGAAACGTTGCCCTCCACCGTTTCGGAAGCCGAGCGCGAGGCCTACAAGGCGCGCGCGCTGACCATCGTGCGCGACGAAATTGCGCCGGCGCAGCGGGCCTATCTGCAGTTCCTGGAAACCGAACTGTTGCCTGCGGCGCGGCCGGCGCTGGGCGTGCGCACGCTGCCGGACGGCGAGGCCTATTATCGCTATCTGGTGCGCTCCTACACGACGACCGACATGACCCCGGAAGAGGTGCATGCGCTCGGCCAGTCGGAGGTCGCCCGCA
>CAZHWA010000404.1:0-2314 GCA_964536175.1 uncultured Terricaulis sp.
GGGCTCGTTCGATGTCGGCTATCTCGGCCAGCTGCCGGGCTTCGTGCTGATGGCGGCCGCCGACGCCAACGAATTGTCGCGCATGGTGGCGACGGCGGCGGCGATCGACGACCGGCCCAGCGCCTTCCGTTATCCGCGCGGCGACGCAGAGGGCGCGCTCGGGCCCGACGCCAACACGCCGCTGGAAATCGGCAAGGGCCGGGTGTTGCGCGAAGGGACCACGGTGGCGCTGCTCAATTTCGGCGCGCGCCTTTCCGAGTGCGTCAAGGCCGCCGACAAGCTGGCGGCGATGGGGCTGTCGACGACGCTGGCCGATGCGCGCTTCGCCAAGCCGCTGGACGAAGAGCTGATCCGGCGCCTGGCGCGCGAACACGAAGTGCTGCTGACCATCGAAGAGGGCGCGGCCGGCGGCTTCGGCGCGTTCGTGCTGCACTTCCTCGCCAGAGACGGCGCGCTCGACCGCGGCCTCAAAATCCGCACCCTGACGCTGCCGGATGTGTTCCAGGACCAGGACAAACCGGAAGCGATGTACGCCGCAGCAGGGCTCGACGCCGACGCCATCGCGGCGGCCGCGACGCTGGCGCTCGGGCGCGGGGTCAACGAAGCGCGGGCTTGAGCAAGTCAGTCGGTAGTCGGTCGTGGGTGTCGCTGGCGATTGAGCCAACTGACGACGGACTCTTGACTACGGGCCGCCCACGCGAGCAATCCTTGAAGCGCCGTTCGACGGAGAGACCCCCATGGCCAAAGGTCAGATGCGCTCCAACAAGGAAAAGCGCAAACCCAAGCAGAACAAGGACGACAAGAAGGGCGCGAAGAAGTAGCGCGCGTCAAACAGCAAAACAGGGACGGGGCGCGCATCCGATCGGTGCGCGCCCTTATTGCCTCAACCGTCCTGCGGCGGCGGAGGCGCAGGAGGCTGTTGTTTCTGCGCGCCGGCGTCTTCGGCAGGCCGTCCGGTAAGGCGGGTGAGGGTGAACTGCGCTTGTCGACCGAGGCTAGCCGCGCCGCGATCTATGTGACGCCCGATTTTTTCGGCGCTCATCCGATTGTCGGTCCAGAAAAACGCAACTGCGAGCAGCGCGGCGAGCACGGTCACGGCGCCGACCATGCGCCCGCTCATGACGACGGCGCGATCGCCATGGCCGCGTCCTGCGCGGCCGTGTTCGTCGCCGAAAAACTTGTCGGCCGCCAGCAGCAGCAACAGCACAGCGGCGAAGACGATGAATAGCGCTTGCGCCTGCGGCGCAAATGCGGACTGCACGATCCCAAATGCGAAAACGGCGCTGGCGCCGGCGGCCGCGACCAAAGCGATTGGCCAGCCTCGCAACATTGCCGTCTTCCCTCGTACGCTCTTGCGCGACGAATGCCGCGACTCCTTGCGAACGCATGCGGCGGGACGCGCGTTCCTATTGGGGATTGGAGCGTTGCGCGGATGAAACGACGCCAGCGCGCCTAGATCGGCATGCGCAGGATTTCCTGATACGCCTGGATCACCTGGTCACGCACGGCGATGACTGTCTGCAATTGCGTTTCGGCGGCTGCGATGGCGGTGACGACATCGACGATGTTGGCCTGCCCGCCGGCGACAGCAAGCGCTTGCTGTTCGGCCTGCGTGGCGCTGGCGCCGGCCTGACGGATCGCCTCCTGCACAAGTGCGCCGAAATCCACGGTTTGCGCGCTGTCCGTTGCGGCGTTCGGGCGCGTCGCTTGCGCCGCTTGCTGGTAGGCGCGCGCAGCTGAAATGGGATCGATGGCCATCGAGCTATTCCTTGGTGAGAGAGCGAACTGAAACTGCTCCCCCGCTTACGGGGAAGCTGTCATGGCGGGGCAATGACTGAGAGGGGACGATCTGCGAGCCCCCTCCGCCGCCTTCGGCGACACCGTCCCCGCAAGCGGGAGAGGAATTGGCGCGCCAAGCCTTCATCGACGCAGCAGGTCCAGCGCCCGCGCCGTCATCGTGCGCGCCGCTTCGATCATGTTGAGGTTGGCTTCGTAGGCGCGCGTGGCTTCGCGCAAATCCATCATCTCCACCAGCGTGTCGACATTGGGCAGGCGCACATAGCCGTCTGCGTCGGCTGCGGGGTGGCCCGGCTTGTACTCCTGGCGGAAGGCGCTCATGTCGTAGGTCGCCCCGCGCACGCGCACGCCGACCACGCCCGAGTTAAGCGTCGTGGTCTCCAGCAGGGGAATGCGCCGGCGGAACGGTTCTTCATTCGGGTTGTCGCCGGTGGAGGACGCGTTGGCGACGTTTTCGGCGGCGATGCGCATGCGTACGGTCTGCGCGCGCATGCCGGAGGCGGCGGCGGCGATGGCG
>CAZHWA010000404.1:2324-2994 GCA_964536175.1 uncultured Terricaulis sp.
GCGCCAAATCGCCAGATCGCCAGCTCGCCAGATCGATTATCGGCGGCTTGGCGACTGGGCGACTTGGCGACTTGGCGACTTGACCACATGCTCACCTCCCCGGCGCCCGCGCGGCCATGCGCACGAGTTCAAGGCCCTTCTGGTAAAGGGCGATGCCGGTTTCGAACTGCATGCGCGTTTCGGCGGCGCGCGCCATCTGTTCTTCGAGCACGACGGCGTTGCCGTCGATGGTGGTTTCGCCGTCGTCGCGGGTGACGATGCGCACCTCGGCCGAACCGTTCGGCGTCATGTGCATGGGGCTGGTGCGCGCCAGCGTCACGCCGCGCCCGCCGGCGGCCGCGGCCAGCATGCGTTCGAAGCCAGCCGCATCGATGTCGCGCGGCCGGTAGCCGGGTGTGGACGCGTTGGCGATGTTCTCGGCGATCAGACGCTGGCGCTCGGAGAGCTGGTCGAGCCGGGCGCGCAGCATGCCGAAGAAGGGAGTGTTGGCGAGATCCAAGGCGTCCGACTCAGGGCTGCAAACTTTGCCTAGTCGACCGCGTCATGGTTAAGCGCGGCTTAATTTCGGCCGCGCAAATTAAGCCCTCGTTTACCAAACCGGCCCAGCCCGTGAGCTGCTCCAGAACGGAGGCGGCCTTGGAGTGGATGGACTGGGCGCGGGCGCTCTTCG
>CAZHWA010000405.1:0-2991 GCA_964536175.1 uncultured Terricaulis sp.
CCGCGCCCCCCGCAACAAGCCCCGGCGCCCTGGTCTGCAAGTTCGCCTGTGAGCTGATGAACCCGCCTGAAAAACGCCCGATTTCGATCCTGCTCGCCGCCCCGCGCGGCTTCTGCGCGGGGGTGGACCGGGCCATCCAGATCGTCGAACAGGCCATCGGCAAGTGGGGCGCGCCGGTCTATGTGCGCCACGAAATTGTCCACAACCGGCATGTGGTGGAGCGGCTCGAACGGCTCGGCGCGGTGTTCGTCGAGGAGCTTCACCAGTGCCCCGACGACCGGCCGGTGATTTTCTCCGCCCACGGCGTCCCGAAGGCCGTCCCCGCCGAAGCGCGGCGGCGCGAGATGATCTATGTCGACGCCACCTGCCCGCTCGTCTCCAAAGTGCACGTCGAAGCCCAGCGCCACTTCGACGCCGGCCACGAGATCGTGCTCATCGGCCACGCCGGCCACCCCGAAGTGATCGGCACCATGGGCCAGCTGCCGGCCGGCGCCATCACGCTGCTGGAAACCGTCGCAGATGCGGAACGCTTCACGCCGCGCGATCCGGCGAAACTTTCCTTCGTCACGCAGACCACGCTCTCGGTCGACGATACCGCCGAGATCGTCGCTGTGCTGCAGCGGCGCTTTCCCACCATCGCCGCCCCGCACAAGGAAGACATCTGCTACGCCACCACCAACCGGCAGGACGCGGTCAAGACCATCGCGCGCGACGCAGATCTGGTGCTGGTGATCGGCTCGCCGAAAAGCTCCAACTCGGTGCGCCTCGTCGAAGTCGCGCGCCGCGCTGGCGCTGGCGACGCGCGCCTCGTCGGCTCTGCCGCCGACGTGGACTGGGGCTGGTTTGAACACGTGCGCGCTGTCGGCGTCACCGCCGGCGCCAGCGCCCCGGAAGATCTGGTGGAAGAGCTGATCGCCGCCATCGCTTCCCGCTTCGATGCCCGCGTCGAAGAAATCGCCGTCACGCGCGAAGATGTGACGTTCAAGCTGCCGCGGGTGTTGGCGGAGTGAAGCGATGTGGCTGATTCTCGTATGCTACATGGGCTGCGGCATGGGGTATTGTCCAATCGAGAATGCGCGCGCCGTTGACTGGTCGGCGGAACTTGCACTGCGTGGAATTCCCGCACGTGGAGGATGTTACGTTCCTGATGTCGGCAGAATGGAAGGTTTCGAGAACGACGTCACTCAGTGGCTGGACGGCGGATTCGCGAGCCGCTACCTGACGCAACAGGAGTGTCTACGCGCGCTGAAGCAGGAGCTGCCTTATCGTGACGACTCGAGTCCCTATCCCGGCGGAGGATGGGAAGTCAGTGTTGTCACGCACCATCGGGACCACGTCGAGACCTACGATGCTGTAGGACGTGACGACAACACGCACATGATGCGCAGCGAAATGTATGCTTGCTTTCAGGAAGCGCCGCTTGTCGGATGAGCGACATCGACGCAATCCCCGCCATCATCTACAACGTAATCCAGCAGCAGCGCGCGCTGCATCCGGATCGTCCCGTCCTCATCGGAGTTTCCGGCGCGCAGGGCTCGGGCAAGACGACGGCGTGCCAACAGCTCGTCGCCGCCAACCCGGCGTACGCGAACTTCTCCATCGACGATGTGTATCTCGATGCGCAACAGCGCGCCGATCTCGCCGCGCGCACCCATCCCCTCTTCGTCACCCGCGGGCCGCCCGGCACGCACGACATCGCGCTCGCGCGCGAGACGATCGCGGAGCTGAAGCGCCTTCCCCCTCCCCTGGAGGGGGAGGGGGCCAGGCGGTGGGGCGATGGCGTCCCACTTCCGCGCTACGACAAAATCAAAGACGTTATGAAACCGCGCGGCGACTGGCCCGTGTTCAAGGGCCGCCCGGAAGCGATTCTTGTCGACGGCTGGTGTCTCGGCGCATTGCCCGCGCCGCCCTCGCCGCCGCTGAACGCGGTCGAGGAAGAAGACACGGATGGGCGATGGCGCGAAATCCAGAACGAATATCTGCGCACCAGCTACGCGGAATGGTTCGCCGAGTTCGACGCCATCGTCTATTTGCAAGCGCCAAGCTGGGAGATCGTGCGCCGCTGGCGCGGCGAGCAGGAAGTGACGCTACGCGGCCGCCCGCTCACGACGGAAGAAGAAGCCTGGATCGACCGCTTCATCCAACACTACGAACGCATCACGCGCAGTATGATCGCGGGCGGGGTGATGGCGGCGAAGGTTGTACGCCTTTCGGAAGACCGATCGCCATACGCCTCGGAGAGCGCTTGATGCCGCAAGTACGAAGCCGATTTCGTGTCGCGGCGGCGTTCATTCTCCGCCGATCATCGCCTCTATTCTGGTCGCCACCGTGACCGCGATGATGTTCTACGATCCGACCGAGGAAGCATTCTCGACGAATTCATTGCTTCAGCTGCGAAACCTTATTTTGCTCTTTGCAATATTCACGGCCCTGATCGCCCTCCCAACGTCGCTGACCTTAGGACTGTTTGTGCACATCGCATTTCAGCAGCGCGGCGTTACGGCAGCGGGGGCGTACATATTGGCGGGCGCGCTTGGGGGTGCATTCGTTCCGGTCATCCTGACACTATTCATTCCTGGCAGCTCTATGTTTGTGCTCTACGGCGTTCCTGCGGGCATCATTACCGGCCTCTTCGCGTGGCTCATCCGACGGCCTGATCGCGACGCGCCGAATCCCACTACAGCCGCGCCATGAGCAAAATCGTCGATATCTGGACCGATGGCGCGTGCAGCGGCAATCCCGGACCGGGCGGCTGGGGCGCGGTGTTGCGCTATGGCGAAACGGAGAAGGAATTTTCCGGCGCCGAAGCGGCGACAACCAACAACCGCATGGAGCTGACCGCCGCGATCGAGGCGCTGAACGCGCTGAAGACGCCGGTGCGCGTGCGTCTGCATACCGATTCCAAATACGTGATGGACGGCGTCACCAAATGGATCCACGGCTGGAAGAAGAACGGCTGGAAGACCGCCGACAAGAAGCCGGTGAAGAACG
>CAZHWA010000406.1:0-2988 GCA_964536175.1 uncultured Terricaulis sp.
GAATCTGTTGCGGCGAAACGTAGATGTCGTCGGGGCCGGGCAGATAGTTCGACTGCGGAGAGCGCAGGAAGCCGAAGCCGTCCGGCAGGATTTCGATCACGCCGCCGCCGCCAATCTCGACACCGCGCTCGGCCATCTGCTTAAGGATGGCGAACAGCATGTCCTGGGTGCGCAGCGTATTGGCGCCCTCGATTTCGAGGGATTCGGCAAGCTCCAGCAGTTCGTGCGGCGGCTTGCGCTTAAGTTCCTGGAGCGTGAGCGAGGTGAGCTCTTCTATCGCTTGTGTCTCTGTCATGTGTCATCTCGGGAGACGGACCCCGCGCGCGGATTCGCTTGAGAGCAGGGTGCGTCGGTAGGAAGAAAAGACCGGCGGTTAGAAGGGATTGCGGCGCCGCCGTCGCGTGCGCGCCGAAGCGCGTGCGCAGACCAACACCATACTTGCACCCCAAGCGTCAAGCGCGAACGTGCGCTCAGGGTTCCAGCGTGGCAAGGAGGACTGCGGCGATGGCGACCAGAAACGGCACTTCGCTCATCAGTCGCCAGTAGCGCTCAGAGCGCGGACGCTCGCCGGCCGCAAGCTTCCGCCCCTCGCTAGATAGAAAGCCGTGATAACCGCTCAAGCCCAGCACCAGCACCGCTTTCAGCCAGAACCAGTGGGGTACGTTGCGCAGCGCCTGCCAGGCGTCTCCGCTCCAGTCGCCTGTCAGATAGGCGCCGAAGAGGAAGATGCCGAAGGCCCAGGCGAGGATCAGGCTGGGCGTCAGAATGATCAGGCGAAGATTGCGCGCCGCCTTCAGCATCGCCGTTTCGAGTTCGCCGCCGGCTTGGGACGAGCTGATGTAGGCATAGAAGCGCGGCAGCATGAGCAGGCCGGCGATCCAGGCAATGACCGCGATGATGTGCAGCCCGCGCGCGAGGTCGTAGCCGATATAGTGTTCCATCAGCCCCCCTGCGGGCAGAGCCCGAACTTGCGCGGACAAAGCCGGCCGCCCGTTTCCGACTGCAACTTGCCCGGCGTCGTCAAGGCACGCTCGACGAGATTAGCGAGCGCGTCAATGAAGCGCGGATCCGCGCCGAGAGCAGGCGCGCGGAGGTAGTAGGGCACGCCGACCCGCTGGGCGAGTTGCGCGTAGTCAATGTCGAGTTCGACCAGCGTCTCCACGTGGTCCGACACAAACGCGATTGGGCAGACGATGACGCCTGTCTCGTCCCGGCCGGCCGTATGGATCTCTGCTTCGGTGGAAGGACCGAGCCATTTCAGCGGCCCGACCCGGGATTGATAGCAGACCCGCGCATCCCACTCCGCTGGCAGCAGCCGCCGCACGGCTGCGACGCTTTGCTCGACCTGCCACTGATACGGGTCGCCACGATCGATAATGCGCTGGGGAAGACCATGCGCCGAGAACAGGATGCGCGGATTGGCGGGAGATCCCGCCTTGCGCCAAGTCTCGAGGATTGCTTCGGCGTGGGCCTCGGCAAGTTTCGAGGCGGTCGGATAGCAGCACAGCGTAGAGCAGGGGAGCTTCGAGGCCTTGCGCCATGCCCTCAGCGAGGACGCTGTCGTCGTCGTCGAATACTGCGGATAGAGCGGTAGCAGGATTGCATCCGTTGCGCCCCATGTCTCCGCGGCCTGTGCTGCGTCCTTCACCAACGGGCGCCAGTACCGCATCGCCGGAAAGCACTTGAAGCTGACATTGCTGACGCGCTCGGCGATCGCGGCCTCAAGCGCGTCGGCCTGCTTCTGCGTTTCCGGCAGGATCGGCGAGCGCCCTCCCATGTGTGCATAGTTTGCTTTGGCCAGCTTCGCGCGCGTTCGTGAAATCAGCTGCGCCAGCAGAAACCGGAACGGTTGCGGCAAGCCGACGATCGCCCGATCGTTGAACAGGTTGAACAGGAAAGGGCGCACCGCTTCCGGCGAGTCCGGACCGCCAAGATTGAACAGGATGATGGCGACGCGGCGCGACGTCATGATGCGCAAGTCCGGGCGCCTTGGACCTTCTTCATCTTCTGCGTGAGCAACAGCGCTCATGCGTGGCCTTTTACGGCGCGCACCAGCACGCTGACATTCTCAGCGGTCGCATCAGGGGTGATGCCATGACCGAGGTTGAAAATATGGGGCGCTGACTGGAATGCGATCACGACCTCGCGCGCCGCGCGCTCCAGGGCTTCACCGCCGACCACGAGGGTTTGCGGATCGAGGTTGCCCTGCAGCGGCATGCGTTCGGGAGTGACCTCGATGGCAAAGCCAGCCGGCGTTTGGGTATCGACGCCAAGTGCGTTGACGCCGGTTTCGTTGGCGTAGGCTTCGATCATCGCACCGGCGCCGCGTGGAAACCCAATGATAGGGGCCTTCACACCGAGTTCGCGAACGCGGTTCACGAGATCTCGGGTTGGGGAGATGATCAGGCGCTGGAACAGGGGAGGCGGCAACCCTTCGGCCCAGCTTTCGAATATCTGCAGACAATGGGCGCCGGCCTGGACCTGCGCGGCCAGATGTTGGGCGGTGGTTTCGACAAGCACCGTCAGTAGCGAGTCCACTTCGTGCGGACGTTGATATGCGGCGCGGCGCGCATGATTTTTGTCGCCGCCGCGGCCCTGCAGCATATACGTCGCCACGGTCCATGGCCCACCGGCAAACCCGATCAAGGCGATGTTGTTCGCGATATTCGCTCGGATACGTTCGACGGCTTCGTACACCGGCGCGAGCCGCTGGATGGCTTTCTGAGGATCCCCGAGCCGCCACTCTGCTTCGTCGATCAGTGGGTCGAGCTGAGGGCCCTCGCCCTCAACAAAGCGCACTTTCCGTCCCAGGGCGTCCGGGACAACGAGGATGTCTGAAAACAAGATCGCAGCATCGAGCGGGAAGCGTCGAAGCGGCTGCATCACCGCCTCGGTCGCCAGCGCAGGGGAATAGCAGAAATCCAAGAAGCTCTGCGCCCGGGACCGGAGATCGCGGTACTCCGGCAAGTACCGGCCGGCTTGCCGCAT
>CAZHWA010000407.1:0-2972 GCA_964536175.1 uncultured Terricaulis sp.
GGACAGCGATCCGCGCGACGGCTGGGCCGTGCACGCGGTGGCGCACGTCAACGAGATGCGCGGCGATCTCGACGCCGGCATTCCCTGGCTTGCGGATAACGCCCGACACTGGGCGCCCGAGAGCGGGTTCGCCTATCACAATTGGTGGCACCTGGCATTGCTCTATCTCGACCGCGGCGACGTCGGCGAAGTCTTGAAGCTCTACGACGAAAAGGTGCGCCCCGACCCCAACGCGCAGATCATGCTCGAATGGATCGATGCGTCGGCGTTGCTCTGGCGCCTCCGGCTCGAAGGCGTGGACGTGGGCGAACGCTTCGCCCAGCTCGCGGCGGCGATGGAGCGTGCAGCTGAGGATGCGATCTACGCGTTCAACGACCTGCATTGCATCATGGCGTTCCTGGGCGCAGGCCGCACGGGCGATGTCGAGCGCACGCTGAAAGCCATGCGGCGGGCCGCCGCCAATGGCGGCGACAATGCAATGATGACGCGGCTGATCGGCCTGCCGCTGGCCGAAGCCTTCGTGGCTTTCGAGGCGGGCCGCTACGCCGAGTGCGTGGAGAAGATCGCCGCGACGCGTGGCATCGCCCACCGCTTCGGCGGCAGCCACGCCCAGCGCGACGTGCTCACGCTGACGGGGCTGCGCGCGGCCATCCGCGGAGGCATGCGTGAGACTGCCGAAGCGTTCGCGGCCGAGAGGCTCGCGCACAAACCCCATAGTCCTTGGGCCGGGCGCCTGGCGCGCCAGGTCCGCGAGCTGAGCGCTCCCTCGCGCGCGGCTTGAAGCGAACCGGCGGCCGGCCTCCCGCACAGCCCCCAGCGCCGGGCGCCGGTTCGCACTTTCCTGAAGGATCGAAAGATGAACCTGAACTGCAAATTCGCCGACCTGAGCGGCGGTCCCCGTTTGGCATATGTCGAACAAGGCCCTCGCGAGGGCATGCCTGTGTTGCTGCTGCACGGGCTTTCGGACTCGCACCGCTCGTTCGATCTGGTGCGTCCGCTCTTGCCGGGGCGCTGGCGCGTTCTTGCCGTGACTATGCGCGGCCATGGCCTGTCCGACAAACCCGAGCGTGGCTACGCGATGGCCGATTTCGCGGCCGATATCGTCGCCTTCATGGATACCGTGGGGATCGAACGTGCCGTGCTTGTCGGGCACTCCATGAGCACGGCCATCGCGCTTAAGACAGCCGCGGACTACCCGGAGCGCGTGGCGGGCGTGACGTTGATAGGCGCTTTCGCACACTTTCGCGACACGCCGGCGATGACTGAGCTTCACGAGGCGGTGTTCGGTTTTGGCGACACCTGCGGCGGCGAGTTCGCACTGGCATTCCAGGAGAGCACGCTCGCCAACATGATTCCGCAGCGCTTTCTCGATACGGTGGTGAACGAAACGCTGTGTATGCCGGGCTATGCCTGGCGCGGCGCAGTGCAGGGCCTCATTGAGTTCGAGCCATGCGGGGCGGCGCAACGCATCCACGCGCCGACCATGATCGTCTGGGGCGACAAGGACGCGTACTGTCCGCGCAGCGACCAACATGAGCTGCGCGCGACGCTGTGCTCTTCGCGTCTGTTTACGCTGCCGGGCGTCGGCCACGCGGTGCACTGGGAGCGGCCGGCCGACATCGCCGCTCTCCTGCGCGCCTTCATCGCCGACATCGAAGAGCCGGCGCTGCTGGACCGAGTGTACGCCTAGAGCGGGGCGACGCTCGCTGCACCCGGCGCTGCCGCCGGCTCGCGGCGGGCGTGCGCGCGCCGCTGGCGCCAGCGATCCAGCGGATGATCGATCAGCACGAGGATCGCGATGGACATCGCCAGCGTGCCCAGGATGCCGATCCACATGCCGAAGGGCGGATTGTAGGTAAGCACGAAGCCGATGACGAAAAGCTGCGTCATGTAGATGGGATAGGAGAGATCGCCGATCCAACGGTCGAGCTTGTTGTCCTTGAAGGCGGCGAAGATGAAGGGCGTGGACGCGGCGAACACGGCGTACACCGCCCAACGCAGGCGCGCGTCGGTCCATCCCAGAAGCGGAAAAGCGACGATGAACACCAGCACCGCGAGCGCGGCGATCCAGCCGACGACCTTCGGCAAGCGGTTGGCGAACGGGAGCGCTTTGTGCGCGAGCATGCCGAGCAGGAAGAGGAAGAGCGCGGTCGGGAAGAAGCGGCCCTGCCAGAGCAGATAATCAATCCCGTCGAGAAAGGCGCCGGAGAGCCGCAAGGCGATGCTGGCGGCGCAGATGGCCGCGATCCACTTCCACCCGGCGCGCGCGAGAAATGGCGCCATGGCGTAGAACATGAGCTCCATCGAGAGGCTCCACGCCTGCGGCACGAACAGACCCTGCCAGGCGACGACGGTGGTTTCGTCCGGCAACGGTCCGCGCGGATCCCAAACAAGCGCGCCGGCCTCGTCGACAGAGAACCAGAACAGCATCTCCTGGCCGGCCATGACGAGGTTTTCGATCGCCATTACGACAGCGGTCAGCGGGTTTTGCAGAATGCGGTCGACGATCTCAGGGCTGATCGTCGCGCTCGCATTGAAGGCGTAGACGGCGACGATGGTGAGCGCGACCATCACGAGATAGGTCGGAAACAGGCGCAGCAGGCGATTGGAATAGAAGAGGCCGACGTTCTTGTACTTGCCGTCGAGCACGAGCGCCATGTAGAAGCCCGAGACGATGAAGAAAGCCTGCACCGCCAGGCCGCCGCTCAGGAATTTGTAGGCTCGCCAGCGGCAGGTGCGAGAGCACCACCGCCATCGCCAGCGCCACGCGAACCATGCCCATAAATCTCTCCCGCTCTGCGGCGGAGAATGACCTTCGCAGCGCGCGCCGTCGCGCCCGCCCGTCGCGGCCTCGGCGCCGCCTGCCGCAAGCCAACGCAATTCGTCGCGCGACGAATGGATTTCAGATGTCGGGGAAGGTGCAGACAGGACGGCGACCCGTACGCAACCCGTTACGGCTGCTTCCTTCCGGA
>CAZHWA010000408.1:0-2971 GCA_964536175.1 uncultured Terricaulis sp.
CCCTCCTCGTCGATGAGGAGCACGCGGGACACGCCCCGGATCTCCTCGTTCACGCGCGGCCCCTCCTTGCTGGGGGGCGGCGCTGCGTATGGACGTCTGGCTATGGGCCCTTCTCCTGTTTCAGTTGACGATAGACTGCCGATCCCACGCGCTGGGGCGCAGGACTCGCTTTGCGAATATTGCGTGCGAAGCGCGCCGCATCAAGCGCTTGCGGCCAGGGCATAGACCCCGCAATTGCGCAGTTGCGCGTCCACCTGCTCGACGGGCAGGTCGGCGACGACTGTCGCGGTCAGCGCCACCACCCCCCCGCGGCCGCGCGGCGCAATCTGATCCGGGCCGGGCGTGGAAGACAGCAAAACGAGGCACGGCGCGCCGGCGGCCGCCGCCACATGCATGAGGTCAACATCGTCGCCGGCTGCAAACGCGGCGCGTTCGGCAAGGCCGATGCACTGGAAGAGGTCGGGCCGGGTCACGAGGTTTTTCGCCCGGGGCTCCGCCTCAACTATGGCGGCGCCGAGGTTGCGTTCTTGCGGGCCGCCCAGCACCACGGGCGTCACGCCGCGCCCGGCAATACGTTGCGCAAGTTCGATGTACTTCTCCAGCGGCCAACGGCGGTTAGCCTCATCCGCCGCGCCGCGCGGCAGCAACAGGACATAAGGGCCGCGCAAACTGAAATAGTCCGGCCTGAGACGCGGCGGATCGCGCAGAGCCGGCCGCAGCCATGATAGATCAGGCAGCAGCGGGGCGCCTTCGACGGCCAAGTCGGCCACAGCGAGCTGTTCGGCGAATCGATCGAGCGGATGCAATTCGGACCGCTCGGGATCGAGATATGCGTGGCTCGCCCCAGCTACAGGGCCTGACCATTTCGGCGGCCACGGCCGCAGGCCCTGGAAATAATTCGCCGTCCGGCTGGAACCCTCCAGGTCGTAGATCATGTCGTACTTGGCCGCGCGTACGCGGGCGATCAGTTTGGTGATCGCTTGCGCCTCTTTGGGTTTGCCATCGGCTTCGACGGCGTCGAAGTAGGGACAGTGCTTCGCCAGCTCGTGCGTTGTCTCCGTCGTCAACAACGTGATGTGCGCGCCGATATGAAAATCGCGGATGCGCTTGGCTGCCGCCAAAGCCGGGATGAACTCGGCTAGGCCGCCGAGCTGGATCACCAGCACGCGCTTTATCTCCCCCCCGCCCTTTGACGACTTGCGCCAAGGAATCATGTCCGCACTCCAAAACCAATCATAGCACAGGCGTGCCTTCCGGCTTCGCCGAACGGCGCTCCGCCGCTTCGCGGAGAACGCGCTGATAGACCGCCATCGTAGCAGTTTGCAGCGCCTGTTTCGAATAGAGACGCCCGGCGCGTTCGGCCCCTTGGCGACCCATTTCGGCCCGCCGCTCGGGACCAAGGTCCAGCATCCGTTCGATCGCGCCGGCGAGCGCCTGCGCGGCGCCGGGCGGCACGAGGAAACCCGTTTCGCCTTCGATCACCGTCTCAGTGTAGCCGCCCAGGTTGGTTGCGATCACTGGCACGCCCATCGCTTGCGCCTCCACCGCACCGCGTCCGAATGCTTCTGGTTCCGTCACCGGGAAAACGGCGATGTCCGAGGCGGCGAACGCCACACTCATGTGCCGCAGATGGCCCACGACCGCTACAACGTCGCGCAGTTGCGCCTTTTCGATGGCGCCGTTCAACTGCTCCACGTAGCCGGCGCGCCCCTGCGGATCGCCGGCAATGATGACCTTCAGCGACCCGGGCCTGCGCCGCTCGACCATTTCGATTGCGTCAATCAAGACCAGCTGACCTTTCCAGCGTGTCAGGCGCGCGGGCGCCACAATGACACAACGGGCGTCGCTGGGCGCAACGTTCCATGCCTCGCGCATGGCGGCGATGTCATCGGCGCTGACGGCGGCCCGATCGAACACCTCCAGGTCGACACCGCGCGGGATGACGGCGATCCGCTCCCGTTCGACGTCATAAAATTCAAGGATGTGTTCGCGCGTGTATTCGGAGTTGGCAATCACGAGGTCGCCGCGCGCCATTATGGAATTGTAGAAGCGCTTGAGCGGCGAGCGCGCGTTGTAGATGCCGTGAAAGGTTGTCACCAGCGGCACGCCAGCCAATCGCGCGGCGATCAGCGCGCTCCAGGCGGGCGCGCGCGAACGCGCGTGGATCAGTTTGACGCCCTGCTTTTTGGCGATGCGCGACAGCCGCCAAGCGTTGGCGAAAACAACGAACGGGTTCTTGGAGTTGACCGGCAGCTTGATCAGTCTGCCGCCGGCCGCCTCGAGGTCCGGCTCGAGGCGGCCGCCGGCGCTAGCGATCAAAGCGAGCCCCCCGGCGCGGCTGATCGCTTCCGCCATTTCAATCGTGGTCCGCTCGACGCCGCCAGCGTTTAGCTCAGGCGTCACTTGCAGAACCGACAGCATGTGACCTTCTTGCAATGCTTTATCGCCGACCGAAACCGCCCCTTTCGGCTAAACCGGTGTTTGATAATGGTTTTAGTTAAGATCGCGCTGAGATTCGTGAATTCCCCGCCCGACGGCCCTCTTATTTCGCCAGCGAGTAGAACGGGCCGGTTCGGCAAATTGGCGGCGCCCCGCGCATGGAATGGCCGATGACGTTGTCGGGCTGAGCGAAGCGCTTGGCATCGACAGGGCATTCAGGCATCGGTTCGCGGCTGAGATCCGCGGGGAGACGCCTGACCTATGACCATCGCCGCCGCTTTGCTGCTGCCGTTCGCCCTGCTGCAGGCTGACGCCTCCGCCCTGCCCGACCCACGCTACGAGCGCTGCATCGCTCTCATCGATCAAGATGCCGAGCGCGCCTATGAAGAGGGTATGGCCTGGGCGGCGGAAGGGCAGGCGCTCGACGCCTATCGCTGTGCGGCTTTGGCGCTGCTCGCCCAGCAGCGCTACGACGAAGGGGCCCGCCGGCTGCAATCCTTGGCCACCGCAGCGGCCGGCGCCGACCCCTCGC
>CAZHWA010000409.1:0-2963 GCA_964536175.1 uncultured Terricaulis sp.
GCGGACCTTGCCTATGCGCGCGGCGAGCACGAACGCGCACGCGCTCTGTGCCGGCAGGCGATCGACCGAATCGCTCGCGCCGAAAGCGATCAGAGTCAGGCGTTGATCGGGTTCTTCCGCATTCTTGGCAACGTCAATTTCGTGGAACGGCGCTTTGTTGAGGCGGAGACGGACTTTTCCGCCTGCCTTTCGATGGCGCAGGCTTCGCGCCTCGCGCACCGCGAACTTGAAGCGCACAACAGTTTAGCCGAAACACTCACCTTTACGCGCGCCGACGAGGTGGCCGGCCACCTCGCCACGGCGAGAGCGATCGCCCAGCGTATCGGCGCGGGGCTTGAATTGGGAAAGAGCTACTATATCGAATCGCAGGCCGCGTTCGCCGGCGGAGACGCCGCCGGCGCGGCGCGCTTGGCGCGAGAGGCACTGGCGCGCCTGCGGGCGGTGGGCTATGGCAGCGGCATCGCCCGCTCACGGCTCGCGCTGGGTGAAGCGCTTCTGGCGCTCGGGCGAAAAGGCGAGGCGATGGCCAGCATCAACCAGTCGCTCAAGTTTCTCCGTCAAGAGCGCATCTATCCGTGCTTCCAGCTGAGGGCGCTGCAATTGCTGTACAAGGCCGGACGCTTCCGCGGGTTCTTGCGTGCGGGCCAGCTGCGCGGACGTATCCGCGCAATCGCGAATTTGAACGAACTGCACTGGGCGCCGGCCGCGCTCTCTCAAATGGGGCTGGCCGATGCCGGCTAAGTTCGGCCCGGCCTGGGCGTATGAATTGGCATGCCGCCACCACGATCTCTCGCCGATCGGAACGGGCTATTATCATTTTAACTATCTCGTTCGTCGTGACAACGACGCATTCATATTGCGCGTGCGGGACGCCTCTTCGCCACGCATGGATTTAGTCTGGATGGATGAGGGCGCAACGCTGCGTTTTCTTGAGGAGAAACGCTTCCCCGCACCGCGGTTGCGCGGTGCGGGCGATGATCCCGCCTATCTGTTGCTCACCTATGCCGAGGGCGCGCCGCTGTCGCAGTTCGCCGCCACTGAACCCCAATTCAGCGCCGGCCTGCGCCAGTTGGCCGGCTTGCTCAAGCGGCTGCACGATCTCGACGCCGAACCGTCGCTTTCATCGCAGAGCGAGCGCTCGGTCGCGGCGGTGTGCGCGCGACTCATCGACTTTCCTGAACGGGTGGTCGAGGACTCAAGTGAGGCGCTCAAAGAGCTTTACGCCGCTCTCGCGATCCCCGAAGCGCCGTTCGCCGCCATTCGCGCCGGCGCGGCGCGCCTGCGCGAGCGGTCGCTCGTCTTCTGCCATGGCGACGCTCATCCGCGAAACTGCATTGTCGCTCCGGACGGGACTTTGCTGCTGATTGATTGGGAACTGGCCATGTTCGGCGACCCGATGTACGACCTTGCCGTCGCAGTGCACCGCTCTCGTTTGACCGATTCGGCGAGGGACGACTTCCTCGCCGCCTATGCTCCGGAGGCGCCGGCGCCCGACCGGGCGGCGCTGCAGATCTATCTGAGCATCGAGCGGATCAAGTCGGCGATCGTCGATGCTCCGCGCACCCTGGCGCGCGTCGCATCGTTGAACGAGGAGGGCGGCAAGGCCGCGGTCAGAGATTATCGGCGTAAATTGCTGACGGCGCGCCGCGTCTGGCAGGCTGACGCCGCCGCCGATCCCGATGAGGCTTCGATGTTCAGCACGTTCGGATTGAGGCCATGAGCCGTCATCTTCTCTGCGCAGGATTGATGACGCTCGACATGCTCAACCTCGTGTCGCGCTATCCATCAGCCAATGACGAGACGCGGGTCGACGCCTCGATGCTGGCGATCGGCGGATCGGCCGGCCGCGGGCTGTTGACGGCCAAGCGGTTGGGCGCGGAGGCCAAAGGCTACTTCGCGCTGGGCGAGGGACACTTCGGCGTCTGGCTGCGGGATCTCGCCGCCAGAGAGGGGCTGGAGGCGGAGTTCGCCGTTGTTTCCGGCGCTTCCGCGCAGTGCAGCTTCGTGGCGATCAGTCCCGACGGGTCGCGTTCGATCTTCTGGGCGCCGCAGCCGCAGGCGCCGAAGGACCTCATCGCCCGCGCGCGCCGAGACATCGGCGCGCAGACGGTGCTCTATGTCGACAGCACCGACCCCGCCTACGCCGCCGCCTTGTTGCAGCACGCGCGCGAGAGAGGCGGCGAAAGCGTCATCGATACCGGATCGTTCAAGCCGCACGCCCAGAATCTGCTTGATGTCAGCGACCACATCATTGCGCCTGAAAAGTTTGCGGCCGCCATTACATCCACATCCGAGGCCGCCGCCGCTCTCCCTCTCCTCCTGGAGCGGCACGGCGCTAAGGCGGTGGTCCTCACCCAGGGCGCGCAAGGGGGGCTCTACATCACCCGGGAATCCCGATCTGTTCGACGCTATGAGGCGCCCGCCGTCCTCGCCGTCGACACCTGCGGCGCAGGGGACGTGTTTCACGGCGCCTACGCGGCTGGTCTAGCGAAAGGCTTGAGCGTGGAAGCTGCAATTGACCTCGCCGCGGAAACCAGCGCCCGGAAAGTCACGGCGCTGGGCAACGCGGCGATCTAGACTTCAGAGCAGGCGTCAGTCGCCGTCGCAACCCGCCGCAGCCACGTCAGCGTGGCGCAATTTCGTCGCTCGGCTGACATCATCCGATCTCCTCGACCCAGAGCGCCTCAAGCGTGGCTATTTCAAGCTCCCGCTGCTTATCACCGTCAAATCGATGACAATAGAGATGCTCAGTGGCGATGCTGCACAGTGAGCTGAGCGGCCTCGCTGCTGCCGGCGCCTTTTAGCCGGCGGAGTCCCGAGGCTTCACCAATCGAGATTTGTCCGCTCATCGCACCTAGCTGACACCAGAGGTCTGCTTTCCGGCGAGGTAGCTCAAGCGACTGCTTCTGGGATCAAGCAGCAGGGCAGCCGTCCTATTGCTGATGATCCTCAATTGCTAGGCG
>CAZHWA010000410.1:0-2960 GCA_964536175.1 uncultured Terricaulis sp.
CCCGACGATGGATAGCCCCACGTGGTGCTTCACGCCTGCCGCCTTCTCGGCCGCGAGCACGTTGCGCGTCGAGGCTTGGAAGAACTCCATAACCGAGGCGTCTGCAAACGAAGGCGAATTGGCAACATCAACAACGACTTGAGCGCCATTGAGTGCTTCAGCGAGGCCTGCGCCGGTGAGCGTGTTCACGCCCGTGTTAGGGGCTGCGGCGACGACCTCGTTTCCGCGCTTGCGCAACAGGTCAACGAGCTTCGAGCCGATGAGGCCTGTGCCTCCGATCACGACGATTTTCATTTTCCACATCCTTAAGGTTCGTGGTTTCAGAGCTATTCGGCAAAGGGCGCGTTCATCAGCAGGTCTACCGTCGATACCGGCCTATAACCGGGCACGAAGCGCTCGCCGAAGTCGCGCAGGAAGTTGTCGGAGGTTGTCTGCGGTCGCGTTTCGACGAGGTGACGGCACGTGCCAGCGAAGTTCTGCTTCATCTTGAGCCGCGGGAACGCATCGAGAATCGCTTTCATTTCCGCCGGCGGAATCAGCGCCTCGAACCCGAACCCGCCGTAGTCGAGCCCGATGCCCATTGTGCCGAGAGCGACTTCCGGCTCCTTGTGGAGCGCAATCGAGGCCGTCGAGTTGAGCGCAACGAGATCCCAGACGAGCTGGGCGCGATGATCCGACAAGCCTCGCTCTCTAATGAACGAGCGGGCCGCGTTGGCGCCGTTGACCTCGAAGCGATTGCCCCCGTGCACGCCCTCCGTGAGCCCGATGTCGTGAAGGATGGCGCCAAGTGCAACGACTTCCTCATCGCACTTCACTGCCTTTGCTTGTCCGATCCTCACGGCAAAGAGCCATGAACGCATGGAATGGTTGAAGAGGTAGGGCGCAGATAGCCGCTGCGCATATTCCATGGCCTCACTGATCAGGCGTGAGTCGGGCACGTCTAACCCAGCGATGGATCGCGTCCGATGCAGCAACAACATCGCACTCTCCTCTCGTTCCCGTGGCTCAAGCGGCTCGGCTCTTCAGCGCGGCGACGCTGGTGCCGCGCTGGTTTTGCTCGGCCCAGGTCAACGCAAAGTCCGCCACTTCCTCCCAGCCAGGCTCAGCGCACGTGTAGTGCGAGCGATCCTCGTAGATCTTGAGTTCGGTGAGGGACTTGGCGCGCTTCTGCTTCGCATAGATCAAGCGCGTCAGGCTGGCAGGCGCGATGAGATCGATGCCGCCGCCGATCAGCAACAACGGCGCGCGCGTCTTGCTGTTCCACTTGATGGGCCCGGGCTTGCCGAACAGGGCGTCCCAATAGAACTTGCCGGACGTGGGCACGATGTAGCGTTCGAACTGATAGTCGACCTGATCGCGCGGCAAACCATTAGCAAAGCGCTCGGCGAAGAACTTCTTCGTCATCGACACGACCTTGCCGTAGCTGAAGGGGTCGCCCAGCACCGGCAGAGTCGAGATCGCTGCCGTGATTGGGATGCCAACGCCCGGGGTGGGCGCTGGGTCGATGGCCACGCCGGCGACACCTAGGCCGCGATTGAGAAGAGCCTGCGTAAACGCGCCACCCGCGGAGTGGCCCATAATGATCGGCTGTTCCGGCAGCGCACGGATGATGCGCTCATAGTGCGCGACGATTTCCGTCGGCCCGTACTTGCTGAGCTCTTTGCGCGGGCGCGCCTTGAGATCGATGGGATCGCCTTCATCGCCCGGCCAATCCGGCGTCACCACCGCGTAGCCGCGCTGTTCGTAGCGGGCCTTCCAGTTTTCCCACGCCTTCGAGTTCAGCCATGCGCCGTGAACGAGTACGATAGTCTTGGTCATCGGAACCTCCTGGTTCGTCAGGGTCATTCTTGGATCGCGGGCGCCGGCCGGATTGTCGCCGCCGGCGCTCACGCGAGCGGCTACGACTTGATGAAGCCGAGGATGTCGGCGTTGATCCTGTCGGCGTAGGTGGTCGCCATCCCGTGCGGCAGATTTGGATAGATTTTCATCGTAGGCTGCTTCAAAAGCTCCGCCGTGTTGCGCGCGTTCACGACCGGCACGATCTGATCGTCTTCGCCGTGCATGATAAGCACTGGGATGTCGATCGCGCGGAGGTCCTCGGTGAAGTCCGTTTCCGAGAAGGCTTTGATGCCCAGGAAGTGCGCGTTCGCCGCGCCCATCATGGCCTGGCGCCACCAGTTTTGACGCACGGCTTCGTTGAGCTCGGCGCCTTCGCGGTTGTAGCTGTAGAACGGAATCGGAAACGTCCAGTAGTAATCCGCACGATTGGCCGCGAGCGCGGCGCGTATGCCGTCGAACACATCCAGCGGCGTGCCGTCCGGGTAAGAGGCTGATTTCAGCATGATGGGCGGCACCGCGCCGATCAGCACGAGCTTCGCAACGCCGTCCTTTTTGCCGTACTTCGCGACGTAACGCGTCGCTTGCCCGCCGCCGGTGGAGTGACCCACATGGATGGCGTTCTTGAGATCGAGCTTGTCGACGACAGCTGCGACATCCGCGGCGTACGTATCCATATCGTGGCCAGTGGCCGTCTGCGTGGAGCGCCCGTGCCCGCGGCGGTCGCTCGCGACGACGCGGTAGCCATTCTTTGCGAAGAACAGCATCTGCGCGTCCCAATCGTCGGCGCTGAGCGGCCAACCGTGATGGAACATGATCGTCTGGCCATCACGCGGCCCCCAATCCTTGTAGAAGATGTCCGCGCCGTCCTTGGTTCTGACCGTGCTCATGGCGTCCTCCAAGCGCTTGCTTGCTCAATGAGGAGGTTTGCCCCCAGACGCCGGCCTGGTCCTTGTGGAGCCGTCCAAATGCGCTTGAAAAATTATCCAAAGGCCCAGGCAATTTGTGCTATTGCCACCCTCTCCGGGACGCTCACCAATGCCACTGGCCTTCGGAGATTGCGTGCTCGACCCTAGTCGGCGGGAGCTCAAGCGAGCTTCCGGCGTGGTTCCGGTTGGCCCGCA
>CAZHWA010000411.1:0-2956 GCA_964536175.1 uncultured Terricaulis sp.
GTGACGCCGCTGCACGTCGATCTCACCCACATGCAGAGCGTGAACGATCTCAAGGGCGTGCTGGGCGGCGCGCCGCCGAAAGCGGTCAGTAGTGAGTAGTCAATAGTGAGTAGGCCGATAGGATCGCATCGGCTACTGACTATGGACTGATGACTACTGACCCCCTCCGTCTCATGCGCTTCGTACTGGAGATGCGTCAGGCGGGAATCACCGACGCACGCGTGTTGTCGGCATTGGAGCGCACGCCACGCACCCATTATGCGCCGGCGCATTTGGAGGGGTTGGCGCTGGACGATGTCGGTCTGCCGCTCGCACACGCTCAGACCATGACCAAGCCTTCTGAAGTCGCGCGCGTAATCGTGGCGCTCGATCCGCAGCCCAACGATACCGTGCTGGAGATTGGCGCGGGTTCGGGCTTTCAGGCCGCTGTGCTTTCGCAGCTTGCGCACAAAGTGGTGACGCTGGAACGCTGGCGCGACCTCGCCGCCGATGCGCGCGCCCGCTTCGGCACTGCGCGCCTGATGCGCACGTTCGCGCACGTCGCCGACGGACTCGAAGGGTGGACATATGATGCGCCCTACGACCGGATTGTCGTGAATGCTGCGATGGAGGATTTGCCACTGGCGCTGCTGGACCAGCTGCAAGCCGGCGGCGTGCTGCTCGCCCCCCTGGGCGATCGATTGATCCGCTATCGCAACGGGCGGCGCGAAGATTTAGGTCCGATCGCCTTTGCACGGATCGAACGGGGCGTGCCGGAAGAACCCTCTGCAGCGTGAGTTTGCGCGCCGCGTCGATTCTGCTTGAGAGTGCGCTGCATGTTGCGCTTCGCGCTTCTCGTTGTGCTGCTGACAAGCGCCTGCGCGGCTTCTACGCCCGCGCCGATCTCGTACGGGGGCAGCGGCCCGCGATCGGACAGGGACGTAGTCAGTGCGCCGCCGCCGCCAGCGTCCCCGGTCAGAGCGTCTCCCAGCGAAGACGCGCCAAGGACGAGACCGCAGCCGCAACCTGCGCCAGATTGGGCCGAGGGCGAAGGCACGCCGCTATCGGCCTATGCGCTTCAACCGAATGAGGTGCAGCCGTACGATCCAGCACGCTTGCCGGGTACGCATCGGGTTGGTTCGAACGAGACGCTGTATGACGTGGCCACACGCTACCAGATCCCGCTGTTGGCGCTGATCGGTCAGAACGGGCTGGAGCCGCCGTATGCGCTCACGCCGGGGCGCGTGCTCAGCCTGCCGCCGCCGCGATTCCATACTGTCGATCGCGGCGAGAGCTTCGAGGATATTGCGCAGCGCTATCAAATGGACACGAGGTCGCTGGCATTGCTGAACCGCATGCAGCCGCCATATCGCGTACGCGCGGGGGATCGCATTGTGCTGCCAGCGGTTGCAGTATCGGCCGCGGCGCCTGCCTCGGAGGCGGTCCCGCGCCGGCCGGCCGGGCCCACGACACCTCAGATCGCGCGATTTGTAATGCCGGTCGAGGGCGAGATCGTTACACGCTTCGGCGCCCAGCCTGGGGGCGCCCGTGTCGACGGCGTGGAGATCGCCGCCCGGGAGGGCGCGCGAATCGTCGCCGCGGCGGACGGCGACGTCGTTTATGCCGGCGCCGATCTCGAAGCGTACGGAACGCTGGTGCTGATTCGGCACGCTGACAATTTCGTGACCGCTTATGGCTATGCGCGACGCGCGCTGGTGAGCGAGGGTCAACGGGTGCGCGCGGGCCAGGCGATTGCCGAACTTGGCGCCCGTGGCGACGGCCGGCCACGGCTGCTGTTTCAAGTGCGCCGGGGCGCTGCCGCGGTGGATCCTGCGCCTCTACTGGGTCTGGCCGACTGACTGCGGCGAAACGGCGCGCAGCTGCGCTCGCGGCTCATTGAATCGGCGCGAGCCGACGATATAGTCCCCGCCGCTCGGCCCCTTCCCGGGCCTTTGAGTTTCCCGATCGGCGCGTGGCGCCGTCTCATGCGAGGATCAATGTTCATTTCACCCGCTTTCGCACAAGGCGCGGCCGCCGCACCCGATGCCGGTACGAGCATCCTCATGCAGATGCTCCCGCTCGTTCTGGTGCTGGTGGTCTTCTACTTTCTCCTGATCCGTCCGCAGCAACAGGCGCGTAAACGCCATCTGGAGATGGTCACCAATCTCAAGAAGGGCGACATCGTCGTCACGTCCGGGGGGCTGATCGGCAAGGTGAAGTCGCTGCAAGAAGACGAAGTGCGTGTAGAGCTTTCGCCAAACGTCGACGTGCGGGTCGTGCGCGCAACGATCGCAGAGGTGCGCTCGAAAACCGAGCCTGCACCGGCCAACGACGCAAAGGCGAGCTGAGGACCCATGCTGCAGGTCGCGCGCTGGCGGATCATTCTCGTTCTGGTGGTGACGGTAATGGGGATCGCGTTCGCGTTTCCCAACTTCGTCCCCGAGCGCATCCGCGAAAGCCTGCCCGGGTTCTTGCCGCGGCAGGCGATCAATCTGGGTCTCGACCTGCGCGGCGGGTCCCAATTGCTGTTGGAAGTAGATGTCGCAACCCTGCGACGCCAGCAGCTGGATAATGTCGCCGATCAGATGGCCTCGGCACTGCGCGAGGCAGACCCGCGCATTCCGTACACCGGTCGCGGCGTAGTCGGGGACGCAGCGCGGGTGCGCCTGGTCAACGCAACCGACATGCAGCGGGCGATGACAGCGTTGCGCGATGTTGCGCGCTCCCCGGCCAGCGCCAACAACATCCTCGACTTCACGCAAAGTCCTGATGGATTGATCGAGGCGCGGCTGACCGATGCATATGTGCGAGAGTTGAGCCGGCAGGCGGCGCAGCAATCGATTGAAGTGATCCGCCGCCGCATCGACCCGACTGGGACGGCTGAAGTCAACATTGTGCGCCAAGGCGATCAGCGCATCATCGTGCAGGCGCCGGGGGTCACCGATCCGCAAACGCTCAAGGAGCGCATCGGCCAGAC
>CAZHWA010000412.1:0-2932 GCA_964536175.1 uncultured Terricaulis sp.
AGCGAGGTTCAGCACAGCGAGGTCGAATTGGCCGGGATCGATCTTTACCGCGATGTCGGCGTTGGGAAAGTCCAGTGCGAGCGCGATGTCCTCGCGCAACGAACGCTCCAACAGCGGGCGCAAGTTCTCCAGGCGTTCCTGCAGCAGTGTCACTTCCGGTGAGAGTTTTTGCCTGCGTGAGAAGGCCAACAATTGCCTTGTGACATTGGCGCCGCGCTCGACCGCCTGGCGCATGGCGCTGACGATATCGGCGCGCTTCCTCTCGTCGTCGCGCGTTTCCAGCAACCGAAGCCCGCTGGATATCACCATAAGCAGGTTGTTGAAATCATGCGCTACGCCGCCGGTCAGCTGACCGATCGCCTCCATTTTCTGGGCGTGCGCAAGGGCGGTTTCGGCTTTCTGGCGCTCGGCGACTTCCTTGCTCAGCCGCGCGTTGGCGCGGGCAAGTTGGTCGGCGCGCCGCTCTAGTTCTGCATTCGCCAGCCGCTCGCCGCGCTGTGCAGCGGCCAGGATGGCGAGCACTAGAATCGACATCAACAACAAGAGACCCACGCCTAGGTAGCGTGACCAGCGGGCAGCGCCGGCGCCGGCTGTGAGCCGGACATAAACCCAGCCCAGATGGGTGTCGTTCTGGATTACCGGTTCGACTGCAATGGCGCGTCCATCCCAGAAGCGGGCGATTGGCGCATTCACAACGGCCGGTGGCGGGCCAGTCGTCCCGATCCTGCTGACGAACAGCGCGTCATCGGCGCCGTAGACGCCGATGGCGCCAATGTCGGGTGCGGCGGCGATTGCGTCCACCGCGGACTGCGCATCGACGATGTCCTGAAACGTAAGGGCCGCGCTGACGCTGGTCGCCAGCACGCGGGCGTGGGCGCGCGCCTGCTCAACTTTTTGCGTACGGAAATCCGACTCCGCGATCAGCGCGCCGGTCACGCCGACAATCACAAGCAGTGCGGCAACGATCACCACAGGCGCGGGCGAACGCAGCCAAGAACGGGGAATGCCGGCAATCGTCACGATGGCCTCCGCGATCGCACGCTGGCGGCGACGCTCAGCAAGCGAGAGCTGACGTTCAGGCTCGCAGCTTCCGCTGCGTCTCGGTCGATGTGGAAGCGGACCCGGCCATCGTCCAGCACGAAATGGATCATCCCGCGCAGGCGCCCGCGGCGGGCGTCGGTGACAGTCAAAACCGGCTGCCCGTGTACGGCTTGCAGCGCTGCAGCGCCGCTTCCGCTTGGCGCCCCGGCTACGAAAAGCAGGTGGCAACCGGCATCCGGCGGCAAGGTCTCGAAATGGCGCACGGCGATCTCCCGCCGGCCCACACGTTCCCCGCGCGCCGCGCTCTCGACCAGCCGTGCGAATGCGGCGTCGCCGACTAAGCATACAGCGACGGGTTGGGCCGGATCCGGAAAGCTCTCTGCTGGCCATTGCACGAAGGATGCAAAGCGCATCAGGAACGTCGCCTTGACAGCATCTTCGAGGTCGCGCTCTTGAGCGCTGGCGCATGGAATCGCCGACAGTGCGGCGACCAACGCCAGAGCGAGCAGTCTATAGACCGAAGGTTTCCGCCCCGCCCGCATGCTCAATAAATGAGCCTTGCGCTCACCTGAACGCTGCGGCGAGCCTGCAACAGCGCTCCCTCGTCGAACGATTCTGGGTGCGCCGCATCGAGCAGGTTACGGCCTGCGAGCGCAATCTCGACGGTCTCGCTGAGCTGCCAGCCCAGTCGAGCATTCAGCTCTAGGTAGCTCGGTACGGCGGGCAGGATTTCGTCTATGGCGCGCAGGTCCAGGTCGAGCATCCAATCCGGCGCGATCTCGAGTTCCGAGCGCACAAAAATCTGGTAGCTCGGATCGTGTCCGCTGCCGTTGAGATCGATCGACAGCGGCGCCAGATTCAGGTCTTCCTCCAGGATCGTGACGCCGGCCCCGATGCGCCAGCGATCGTTGACCGCAGCATCGGCCCATAGCTCCATACCGTACATCTCTGGGTCCAACCCATTGCTGGGCTGGATGGGCAGCATGCCAGGAGGTGTGAGATCGAGCGTTCGCACGCCACGATAGTCATGGAGGAAAATGTTGGCGCTAAGCGAGAGTTGCTCGGTCGGTTGCGCTCGATACCCCAGTTCGTAGGCAATAAGCTCTTCCGATTCCATAGTGCCATCGACGATGACCCCCGGGATGCGCAGGTCGCGGTCGATGCGCGAAGGCGTGCGCACGGCGCGGGAGACGGCGGCCCACAGCAGAGATGACGCCGATGGCCGCCACGCAAGGCGGACATTGGGCATGTACTCGACGCCGGTGAATGTGTGGTCTTCCAGCTTGAGGCCGAGCGTCAGCACAAGATCGTCGCGCAGCGATAGCTCATCTTGTACAAATCCGCTGAGCGTCTCGAGTTCACGCTGTGCTGGGACCAGCGTCGCCGGGCTCGACGCGTTGACAAATTCACTGTCCGACCAGCGATACCCGCCGCCCCACACGAACTGGTGTTGGCCGAGCCGGACTGTGTGCTGGGCTTCAATATCGAACGTCTCAAGTTCGTCCGTTACGGCGCCCTGCGCCGCCGAAACACTCGCGTAATAGCTTTGCACCTCGAACGTAGAGCCGTTGTCCAACAGGCGCCTCCAGCGGCCGAGCAGATGGCCGCCATGATTCTCGCCGCCGGTGTCCAGTCGGTCGTGCGCCGCGCCTTGCAGCATGAAGCGCTCGCGCAGATTCCCCCAGTCGCTGCGGAAGCCGATCTGCCCCAGGCTCCACTCGTCGCCTGCTTCATTACCGCTCATGTCGAGAAGCGAACCGCGTCCGAACGCCGTCGCGAATACACGATAACTGAAATCGTTGCCGAGCTGGGCGCCGTAACGCAGATCGAGGCGCTGATCGAGCGATCCCAGCTGGGCATGCACCAGACCGCCCTGGGTCTCTTCGGCCGG
>CAZHWA010000413.1:0-2929 GCA_964536175.1 uncultured Terricaulis sp.
TGATCGGTAATTTGCTCGTATCGCGCCGCGGCGAAGGCGTGTTCGGCATGACCTATTCGATCAACGGCCGGGCCGGTCAGCCGCGAGTCGGGGTCAATCCTGTGTCCGCGCTGACGCCTGGCATCTTGCGGCGCATCTTCGAACCGGCGCCGCCCCCGCGCGACGCCGGCGGCGCCCACGCGCTGCCGCCGCCCGATCCGGAGGCCGTCGCTCAAGCTGCCGCTGGCGAGGCGGCCTCTGCGCAAACCGTCGCGCCTTTCCCTTAAGAAACGCGCAGCAGCGCGTGCTTTTTCCTTCCGAGCGAGAGCTTGATTGCGCCAGCGACAAGATCGGCTTCGCTGAGCATCGCCGTTTCGTCTGTCACCAGCGCATCGTTGACGCTCACGGCTTTCTGGGCGATGGCGCGTTTGGCTTCGCCGTTCGATGAAGCGAGACCCGCTTTGGTCAGCGCCGCCGCAACGCGCAGTCCCTGTGCGAATTCATCCTTGCGCATGGTGAAGGTCGGTAAATTCTCACTGCGCGCGCCTTGTTCGAAAGTCGCGCGCGCCGCTTCCTCCGCCTTTGCCGCCTCTTTGCGTCCATGCAGCAGCGCTGTCGCTTCGGTGGCGAGAACTTTCTTGGCGTCGTTGATCTCTGCGCCTTCGAGCGCTTCCAAACGCGCAATTTCTTCGAGCGGAAGATCGGTAAAGACCTTGAGGAAGCGGCCGACATCGGCGTCTTCGGTGTTGCGCCAGTATTGCCAGTACGCGTAGGGGGTCAGCATGTCAGCGTTGAGCCAAACTGCGCCTTGCGCGGTCTTGCCCATCTTCGCCCCGGACGATGTCGTAATCAGCGGTTGCGTCAGGCCAAACAGCTCGACCCCGTCCATGCGCCGGCCCAGTTCGACACCGTTGACGATGTTGCCCCATTGGTCCGAACCACCCATCTGCAGTTTGCAACCGTAGCGCCGATGCAGTTCGACAAAGTCATAAGCCTGCAGGATCATGTAGTTGAACTCGATGAAGCTCATCGGCTGCTCGCGTTCGAGCCGCAGTCGCACCGAATCCATGGTCAGCATGCGATTGACGCTCATGTGCCGGCCGACGGTGCGGAGGAAATCGAGATAATTGAGTTCCAGCAGCCACTCGGCGTTGTCGACGAGGATGGCGTCGTTCTTGCCCGAGCCGAAGCCCAGAAATTTTTCGAACGTGCCGCGGATCGAGTTGGTGTTCTTGACGATCTGCTCTTCGGACAGGAGCTGACGCATTTCCTCCTTGCCGGAGGGATCGCCCACACGGGTGGTGCCGCCGCCAAGAAGGACGATGGGCTTGCCGCCGGCCTGTTGTAGACGGCGCAGGTACATGATCTGGGTGAGGTTGCCGACATGGAGCGAGGGCGCCGTCATGTCGAAGCCGATATAGCCGGTGACGCCCGTGGCGGCGGCTTTGTCCAAGCCCTCCAGGTCGGTGCACTGGTGGAATTGCCCGCGCGCCGTCACATTGCGCAGGAAGTCGGAGCGAAGAACCTCGGTTGGCATGAACATGTCTCGTAAGGCGCGCGCGCTTAGCATGGGCGGACCGGGATGTCGAAGGCGCGCGTTAACGGGAACGAGTGTTTAAGGTGAGCCATGCGCCACGTGCTGGTCCCGCATCGTGAATGCCCCCCGGACGCCGTGGAGAGCGTCGAGGTTGTGGTCGGGCCGCGAAGCGCCGCGCAGCTCAGGCTGCGCTATGTCGTCACTGGACGAATGGGCGATCTGCTCGTGCCCGCGCCCGCCGATCCCGAGCGCACTGACGACCTTTGGCGGACGACCTGTTTCGAGGCGTTCGCCGGGCCAGCGGGCGCTGATAGCTATGTGGAGTTCAATTTCTCACCCTCGACGCGATGGGCAGTCTATGGCTTCGACCGCTATCGCGAAGACGCGACTAAGCCGGATGTGCTTGCGCCGCGCATTGAAGGACGCCACGGCGAGCGGCATTACGAACTGCACGTCGCGTTCGACTTGCCGGGCGAGGGTCCGTGGCGGTTGGCGCTCTCGGCGGTGATTGAAGAGACGAGCGGAGTGAAGTCCTACTGGGCGCTGAAGCATCCGGCGGGCAAGCCGGACTTCCATCATGCCGACGGGTTTGTGTTGGAGCTTCCATGAAATTCGGCATTGAACGGTTGTTGGAGGATAAGAGCTTGCGGGCGCCGCTGGAAGGACGGCGGATCGCGCTGCTGGCTCACCCGGCGTCCGTCACGCGCGATCTTACCCACTCCTTGGACGCGCTCCTCGCCGCCGGCGTCAACATCACGGCCGCGTTCGGACCCCAGCACGGCATGCGTGGCGACAAGCAGGACAACATGATCGAGAGCGCGGACTATACGGATCCGGCGCACGGCATTCCGGTGTTCTCACTTTATGGCGAAGTGCGCCGGCCGTCCGGGCAGATGATGTCGGCGTTCGACGTCGTGCTCATCGATCTGCAAGATCTGGGCTGCCGCATCTACACGTTCATCACCACGCTGCTTTACATGATCGAAGAAGCGGCCAAGGCCGGCAAAGAAGTATGGGTGTTGGATCGGCCCAATCCGGCGGGCCGGCCGATCGAGGGACTGAGTTTACGTCCCGGCTGGGAGAGCTTCGTCGGCGCCGGGCCAATACCGATGCGACACGGCCTCACACTCGGCGAACTCGGCCAATGGTTCATCGATCATTACAAGCTCGATGCCGCTTATCGCGTGATCGAGATGCATGGTTATGAACCCGTCGCGGCGCCAGGGTATGGCTGGCCTCTTGGCGCGCGCACATGGGTCAATCCCTCGCCCAATGCGCCAAATCTTTGGATGGCGCGAGCTTACGCCGGCACGGTGATGCTCGAAGGCACAACATTGTCGGAGGGACGCGGCGCCACGCGCCCATTGGAGCTTTTCGGCGCGCCCGACATCGACGCCAATCGTATTCTCGCCG
>CAZHWA010000414.1:0-2926 GCA_964536175.1 uncultured Terricaulis sp.
GCAGGCGGCGCCATCGCGCTTTATCCTGATCGCCCCCCACCCCCTACCCCCTCCCCGCAAGGGGGAGGGGGAGATCTGATGCAGATGCTGGCGCCGCTTCCCGTTGAAGCGTTGCGGCTTGAAGAGGGGTCCGCCGCGCTATTGCGCCGGCTTGGCCTGAAAACCATCGGCCAGCTACTCGCTGCGCCGCGTTCGTCCTTCACAGCGCGCGCCGGCGAACGCGCCATGCTGTGTTTGGAACGAGCGCTCGGCCGCGCGCCCGAAGCGCTGAGCCCGCGTCGCCCGCCGCCGCCGGTGTTCGCGTTGCGCCGCTTTCTCGAGCCGCTGTTCAGCACCGAGACCATCCTCATCGCCGCCGAGCAGCTTTGTCGCGACGCAGTCGAGCAACTCGACCTCCGCGGCGCCGGCGCGCGCCGCGCCGCGTTGCATCTGTTCGGCGTCGACGGACGCGACCGCGTCATCGCCATCGGCGTCAGCCGCCCGGAGCGGGACGTCAAAGCGCTGCTGCGGCTGTTTCGCGAGAAGCTCAATCTTGCGGCCGGAAGCCTCGACGCCGAGTTCGGCATCGGAGCGGCCCGTCTCGATGTGGCGCAGATCGAACGCATCGAGGGCGCGCCGAAGGCGCTCGTTGCGGTGGAGACGGCCCAGGCGAACGCCGAGCAGATTGCTGCGCTCGTGGATGTGTTGAGCGCGCGCCTCGGCCCTAAACGCGTACTGCGGGCGAAGCTGGCGAACACGCACCAGCCCGAGCGAGCGGGCGGTTGGACTGTAGCGCTTACCTCCCCCTCGATGGGGGAGGTGTCCCGCCAGTATCGCGCCAGCGATACAGGCGGGACGGAGGGGGTGCGCGCGCAGGTGATGCAAGCATGGTCTTGCGTTGCGCATCTGGAAACACTTGCGCTCCTCACCCCCTCAGTCTCGCCGTGCGAGACAGCTCCCCCATCGAGGGGGAGCAAAGACGGGGTCATGCGCCGGCCGCTGACTCTGTTTTCGCGCGCGCAACCCATCGACGCCATCGCCACTGTGCCGGACGGCCCGCCCATCCGCTTCCGCTGGCGGCGCGTGCTGCGCGAAGTCGTGCGCGCAGAAGGCCCCGAACGCATCAGCGGAGACTGGCTCGGCGGCGCGCCCGCGCGCGATTACTACCGCGTCGAAGACAAGCAAGGGCGTCGCTACTGGCTCTACCGCGAAGGACTCTACGGCCAAGGCGATGCAGCGCCGCGCTGGTTCGTGCAGGGGCTGTTTGCATGAAACCAGAAATCAGAAGTCAGAAATCAGAAGGCTCCAAGTGGGGAGGCAACCTATGAATGCTTCAGTCCAGATTAGGTCGTTCAATGACCTGGAAGTGTTTCAACGAGTCTATTTCCTTTCGTTGGAGGTGCATCGTGCTTCATTGAAATTCCCGAGAATGGAGCAATACGCGCTGGCCGATCAGATGCGCCGTGCAAGCAAATCGATCTGTGCAAATATCGCAGAGGGTTTTGGTAGACAGCGGAGTTCGAGTGCGGAATTTCGCCGATTTCTGACCATCGCCGTCGGATCCTGTGACGAGATGCAAGTGTGGACCCGGTATGCATTGGATCTCGGATATCTCGCTGAAGAAAATGCAACCGACTGGCGACGTGAGTACGTAGAGCTTGCGAAGATGCTCTACGGGCTGTCGCAGAGCTGGGCCTAAACCTGTGCGATCTTCTGGTTTCTGGCTTCTGATTTCTGGTTTCTGCGCATGAGCTTCGCCGAACTGTGCGTGACGACGAATTTTTCGTTTCTCCGCTCGGGCTCGCATCCGGAGGAGATGGTGGCGGAGGCCAAGGCGCTTGGCCTTGCCGGCATCGGCGTGGCCGACCGCAACACGCTCGCCGGCGTGGTGCGCGCGCATATCGTGGCCAAGGAAGAAGGGCTGCGCCTCATCGTCGGCGCGCGTCTCGCATTTCGCGACGGCACGCCGGACCTGATCGTCTATCCCAAACACCGCGCCGCGTTCGCCAATCTCACGCGGCTTCTGACCAAGGGCAATCTGCGCGCGCCGAAGGGCGAGTGCTGGCTCGATTTTGCCGATTATCTCGATCATGCCGAAGGATTGCAGACGATCCTCATTCCGGCTTTCGACATCGGCGGCGAGCCGTGGCCGCTTGGACAATATCTGCAGCAGATCGCGCAAACCTGCGGCCAGGCCTGGCTTGCCGCGCCGTGCCGGTTCGACGGCGAAGACCGGCGGCGCTTGCGGCTGTTGAAAGAGTTGGCGCAACAGACAGGCGCGCGTCTTCTCGCCACCACCGAGCCGCTGATGCACCATCCCGGCCGGCGCGCGCTGCTCGATGTCGTCACCTGCATCCGCGAGAAGACAAAATTGGCGGATGCCGGCGTGCTGCTCGCCCGGAACGGCGAGCGTCACTTGAAGCCGCCGCAAGAAATCGCGCGTCTTTATGCTGACGCCCCGGAAGCGGTGGCGGAAAGCCTGCGCTTCCTGGAGGACATTGCGTTCTCGATGGACGATCTCTGTTACGAATATCCGGAAGAAACCGCTGCGGGATTTGCCGATCCGCAGGCGGCGCTCGAACATCTCGCCTGGGAAGGCGCGCAGAGGCGCTACCCGGGCGGCGTGCCGCCGGCGGTAATCGAAACGCTGAAGCGCGAACTCGAAATTGTCGCGCGCCTCAAATATGCACCGTACTTTCTCACCGTTGCCGACATCGTACGTTTTGCGCGCTCCGGTAAGGACCGCCACGGCGCCCCGATTGATCCCATTCTCTGCCAGGGTCGCGGTTCGGCCGCCAATTCCAGCATCTGCTATATGCTCGGCATCACCGAAGTCGATCCCGACGGCGGCCATCTCGTGTTTGAGCGCTTCGTGTCCGAAGAGCGCGGCGAGCCGCCGGACATCGACGTCGACTTCGAGCACGAGCGGCGCGAAGAGGTGATCCAG
>CAZHWA010000415.1:0-2905 GCA_964536175.1 uncultured Terricaulis sp.
CATCGACCCGGCCCAAGGCTTCCAGCCGCACCAAGTAGCGCCGGATTAGCGTTTCTGCTATAATCATCGGGAGGAAACACAAAAGTATGGCTACGTTTTATCGCCGGGAAGTGCTCAAAGACGTCTTCGTTCTCCTGTGGAGAAAGAAGTATCTTTGGTTTTTCGGGTTTTTTATCGGGGTTTTTTACATCATTATCCGCCGCTGGACGCCGCCGTACGTATCCCTTGGCGATGAACTTGATATTGTCTATAACTCACTGCTCGGGGACTTCAATCCAATCAATGGCTTCCAGGCCTACCTGAACGCCATCCGGGAAAGCGTTCTGACCGGCGAGCTCTCGGCGTTTTTTGATCGTCTCCAAAGCTTCTTCACCAATAACGCCGGCGAAGCAATCGGACTAGTCCTGGCCTTTCTGGCGGTTTTTTTCTTGATCCTGTGGCTGGCGACCATTGCGCAGGGCGCGATCGTGTATGTCACGTTGCAGCATCAGGCTAAGCAGCCGGTCTCATTTATCGACGCGATTGCGGTTGGGGCCCAATTCTTTTGGAAAATCCTGACGGCGGTCGTGATTGGCGGACTCTTTAGCCTAGCGATCTGGGTGATTCTGGTGGGACTACCGGCGGTGCTATATTTCCTGAACGGCAATGAAGCTTGGCGGACAACCACAGTGTTGGGTTCGCTATTGATCACCCTACCAGTCAGCCTGATTATTTCATTCCTGACCAAGTTCATTATGGTCAGCATTGTCCAAGAAAATCTGGACTTTGGACGGGCGTTGCGAAAAGCTTGGACGGTGTTTCGTCCGAACTGGCTGGTCTCACTTGAGTTTTCGGTGATTCTGTTCGCGATTAATACCGTGCTGGTGTACGTGGTTGTCAGCTCACTCGTATTCATCATCTTCCCCCGCGGCTGGTCGGAGTTCTGGACCATTAACGGCGTACTGTTCCTGCTGTTTGCCTATATTCGGGCCTTCAATTTGGCCTCTTGGGCGCTCGTATACCTGCGTCTTCAGGAAGGTCGCGGACAAAGCCGGATCGGCTACTGGACGTCCAAGCTGACCAGTTTTGTTGAAACAAAGAAGCCGGCTAACACCTAACGCGCACCATCCGGGTTGACCGGTGGTGCCGCTTTGTCGTACGGATTTTTCGGTGATGCGTTGATGCCGTCGGAGCGTTGGGATTTTTGTCGACGGGCCGTGTGGAGCTGAGCCTGACTGCTGCTGGTGGGCGGGCATGGATTTGAACCATGGACCGGTCGGATATAAGCCGACTGCTCTAACCAACTGAGCTACCCGCCCGTCAGCAGCAGGGAAACAAGGCAGGATGGATATAGCCAACCAACCAGCCTCTTTCGGCACCGCCGTAGATCAGGCGTCTTTCATTCTGGGGAATTTGTGCCGTTAGGTGTTCCGCCGCCCATGGTGCGCGTATCTGGATTCGAACCAGAGACCTTCACAATGTCAATGTGACGCTCTAACCAACTGAGCTATACGCGCACAAGGGGCGGTAAAACTTTTTGAGATCAGGCTGTAAGGTGCCGGGAGAGATGTAGCGGCCGATGTGCGTAGCGGCAGACAGCACGTTATCATATGATGATGGCATAATCAAGCATCGTCTTGCCAGCCGCTGGGGGTTCTGTCATGCTTATATCTACCAAGCAATAACGTTCGTCGGGTCAGGATGCGAGCCGCCCCACGACGTTTTTACACACTAAAACCACGGAGGTGGATCATGGATCCGAACCAAAGTAAAACGACCGAAGAAACAACGCAGTCGAGTCAGGGCGACAACCAGCAGACCGTTTCAACCCGGGTGAGCAGTGGACCCGACCGGGTGCTAGAGGAGCAGTCGAGCCGGATTATGACCCCGGGCGGTACAACCTACCGCCGTGAGCAGCAGATCGGAGCAACGCCGGAGGCAGCCCGGCAGTCGGCCCGTAAGCATGAACTCTACTGGGCTCATCAGGTCATCTGGTATGTCTTGGGCTTTATTGAAATCGTGCTGTTCCTCCGGTTCTTCCTGAAGTTGGCCGGTGCAAATCCCGAAAGCGGATTCGTCAACTTTGTGTATGCGCTCAGCCAGCCGTTCGCTGGACCGTTCCTCGAAACGTTTCGGGCTACGGCTGGAACGGGAGCAGAGACCACATCCTTTTTTGAATGGTCAACTCTGGTGGCGGCAGCCATCTATGCCCTGATTGCCTGGGGTCTGTTGAAGCTCATGAAATTCGGCAAGCCGGCACAAACACAGGAAGTCGAGGATACGCTCCGTCAGTCCTAGTAACCTCTGCCTATCAACAACCCCACGCCCGATCGGGCGTGGGGTTGGTTGGTGTCTGAAGTTGGGCTGAACCTACTGGTTCAACTTCAATTCCCGACGGTAGCGTCCAATCAGGACGAACCCGGCCATCACGGCCATGAGACCAAGCGTGAAGGTCAGATATTCCTGTAATCCGACACCGGTGGTGGCTAAGCCGAGCACCTGCGGTACCAAGATGGTCACGGTGGCGCTGGCTGACAATGGATCATGATCGTCCGCTGTCAGATTGGCAGTGTTGACATAGTCTCCGGCTTTAACGTCGTTGCCAACCTTGACGTTGAAGGTGATGATCTTTGATTCGCCGACGGCGATCAGTGCGTAGGTCCAGCTGCGGGTGGTGGTGCCGTCGTCGGCAAAGGTGAAGCCCGTCGGCAGAGTGTCCGTAATGACCACATTGTGTGCATCGCCGTCTCCGATGTTCTCAACCACGACACTATAGGTAATGGTTTTACCCGGATTGGTCTTGGTGGGGTCTACGACCTTGGTCAGTGTCAGAATTGGATTAGTCTCACCCAGTACTTCTGGCACCCGCACCGGCACATCAGAGGTGTCGGAAACCGGATCGGTGTTATCCGCGTCAGCGGTAGCG
>CAZHWA010000416.1:0-1266 GCA_964536175.1 uncultured Terricaulis sp.
CCCGCGCGGTCTCCACAAACGCGGGCGGCGCCCCGCGCTGCGTCATGCCCTCAAGATGGTTTTCGGCCGCCGCGCGCCGCCCCGCCTGCCGAACTTCGTCCATGGTCGCCCCTGGCAGGAGCCCGAGGACTGCGTACGGGTCGCCGGCTTCGGGGCCCATATTGGTCGCCCGAATCCGCCTGAATTCCAGGTCGCTAAAGCCGAAATGGCCGGCGACCTCCTGCAGGTACTGGAGTTCGGCGTCGGTGAGCGCCCCATCGGCGGCGGCGATGTGAAAAAGGCCGTCCAATACGTCTTCGAGCAGGCAGGGACGCGCCCGGTACTTCCGGCCGATCTGCCGAGCGTAGGAATCAAATCCCAAGACCGTCTGTGCCGCGAGGCTGAACGCCCGCCGAAACGCCTCCTCCTCGCCTGGGGGCGGACGAAACACCTGGGCGGCTGCGGCCATTTCGGCCTCCGTCGTGCAGCCATCGGCCTTTGCCATCTTGGCGGCAAGACCAATGACCGCGGCGGTAAAGCCGACGTCATTGGGGCGCGGGGCGCATTCCTCGCTGAATTCAGGCGGATCGGCCTCAGGATCGAAGGCGCGCCCGGCGAGCTCGACAATGCGGGACCAAACGGACATGACCCATCATCGCCGATGGCGCATCGCAAGGCCAGTGCGTGCGCCGCAGCGTGGCTATGCGCTGGGCGGCGCCCCGCCTCCCGTTCCGCCGGTCCGGAGCGCGCTGATCTCGGCGCGGAGCGCGCGCATCTCGGCAAGAATCTGCGCCTGCGCCGCTTGCTCGCGCACCTGCGCTTCGGCGATGTCTTCCACGCCTTCTTCGATGTCCGAGACGTCTTTACCGATCTCTTTGACGTCTTTCTTCAATTCGGCGCTGCGCGCCTCCTGCACAGCATCAACGATGACGCCGATGAAGAGATTGAGCACTGCGAAAGCGGAGAGCACGGTAAACGCCAGGAAGAACGCCCATGCCCACGGATACACACGCCCAACCTCGGAGACGATGTTGCCCCAATCGTCGAACAGCGTCAGCTGAAACAGAACCAGCGCCGAGCGCTGCAGATCGCCGAACCGCTCGGGAAATTGCTGGCCGAAGAACGTCGTGGCCATGATCGCGCCGATGTAGAACACGATCACCAGTATCGACATTGTCGCAAACACGCCCGGCAGGGCGCGCACCAGCGCCTCAACGACGCGCTTCATCTGCGGCACGTTCGAGACAAGCCGGAACACGCGAATGACGCGGAAGGCGCGCAAAGCGG
>CAZHWA010000416.1:1276-2902 GCA_964536175.1 uncultured Terricaulis sp.
AAAGCGGTGACGCCGGGCGCTGCGGATCCCCATGAGGCCGCGACGATCACGAAATCGAACCAATTCCACCCGTCCGCCGCCCAGCGGCGCGGTCCAGAGGCGAGGAGTTCAAGCACAAGTTCGGCCGTGAAGATGTAAAGGAAGATCAGATTCCACTGTTCGATCTGCGCGCGATACGGATTGCCGGGGCCGAAATTGGCGTCGTAGCCGATCATCAGCGCATTGGCGACGATGCAGGCAAAGATGAAGAACTTGAAGAGATTGCTGTCAGTGATGTGTTCAAGCAGACTCTTCCGACGTCCAGCTTGCGCCGCGTTCTTCGCCTTCGCCAGACGCGCGCCCCTCAGGGCTGCAGCATCGGTCATGATCCCTCTCCCCACGAGCCCGGCTTTGCGGGTTCAGACCACGCTGGTTTAGAGCGGCTTGGGTCCGGAGGAAACCGCCATGCCGCGTTGGCGGTTCGCACCGTGTCGGCTCGGCTTCACTTAGGTACCGCGCAGTACGCCACAGCGCTGGAAATGCCGGCTCAGCCCCGCCAAGCGGCCGCCGGTTCTTGTGGGGCCAGGCTCGCGTCTCGCCGTAGGGCTTAGCCTATGGGCGCTGGGCTGAGCGCGGCTTCGTGTTGGCTCGCCCGGGCAGCCAGCGAGTGCATACGCGCTGCATCCGTCAGCATGTTCAAAATGAATCCCTGAACATTGTAGGTGCGTCCGCCCCAATGCCGGCCGGGAACGTGCCAGACGCGCACTTCGCTCCAATCGCCGGCTGCAGATACATCCATTACCGGCACGTCGCGCGTGATCTCGCCGCCGTTCAACCAGTTGGCGTGATCGACGACGATCAAACGCGGCGAGACCACTTCCCGGACAACCGCGACGTGGCCGCGGCTGGTCGTGTGATAGCCTTCCAGGACGAGCACGGCGCCCTCTTCCGGCGTTTGTGTAGTTTCGTAGCGCGCCTGCGCTTGGCGCCACCACGTGTTCGCATTGCCGTAAAGCTCGATGCCGGACTCGCGGCGCGCGAACGGCACACACTGTATGCCCGCACGGCTGTTGGTGATGCGTGCGGTCGGCTCGTATGCGTCATCCGGTGCTCGCTCGAATGCGCGCGGCGCCAGTGTGGCGTGCTCGGACGGTCCTGACGTGACGTCGGGATCGATGGCAAGGTCCATCGACAACGGCGTCAGCGCATCGGCTTCGGAGGTCGCGCCAGCCGTGCCGACAACCGCCGCAGCCGCGAAGAGAATCGCGCGGGTATCCAACATGCCCTGTCAGCCCAGGCGGGCTCATGCCCCAAACTGGCACACAGAAACGCGTGCGCAGCGTTAAAGAACACCTAATCTCGCAGCTGAACTCTTCGAAAGGTCTGTTCGCTATGGTAAATGAAGCGCAACTAGACTAGATGTTGTTGGCTTCAGATTAGAAAGAAGCCAACGTTCGTCTTTTCTTATCATCAATACATCTTAACGCGAGGCTTCACCCCATCGCCGCGTGCAATGTGAACGGGTGGATGAAGCCGTCGACTGTGTAAACGCGTCCACCCCAGTGGCTGCCGGGAATGTGCCACACCCTGATTTCGCTCCAGTCGTTGTCGCGAGAAACATCCAACACCGGCACCTTGACGCTGATC
>CAZHWA010000417.1:0-2898 GCA_964536175.1 uncultured Terricaulis sp.
ACATCGTGCGCATCCATCGCGCCGGGCGCATCGCCTCCATGTTCGGCATGGAGGGTGGCGAAGCGATCAACGATAACCTCGCGCTGCTGCGTGAATTCCGCGCCTCCGGCGTGCTTTACATGACGCTGACGCATTCCACCACGATCGGTTGGGTCGACAGCGCCACTGACGCACCGCGCCATGGCGGGCTCTCCGATTTCGGCGAACAGGTGGTGCGCGAGATGAACCGGATCGGCATGCTGGTGGATCTCTCCCACGTCTCGGCCGAAGCGATGCGCGAGGCGTTGCGAGTCAGCGAGGCGCCGGTTATTTTTTCCCACTCTTCCGCGTTCGCCATCGCCGCGCACCCGCGCAACGTGCCGGACGATGTCTTGCGCCTGATGCGCGCCAATGGCGGGGTGGTGATGGTGAACTTCACCTCGCCCTTCATCTCGGAAGACTTTCGGCGCTGGAGCGCGCAGCGCAGCGGCAAACAGGCGGAGTTTCGCGCGCTCCATCCCGGCGATGTGGAGACTGCGGATCGTTTGCTGGCTGAGTGGACCGCCGAGAATGCGCCCCCACGCGTGACCGCATCCGATGTGGCTGACCACGTCGAGCACATCGCCCGCGTCGCCGGACGCGCGCATGTCGGCCTCGGGGCGGACTATGACGGCGTCACCTATCTGCCTGAAGGCATGGAAGGCGTCGACGGCTACACACCGCTCTTCGTTGAGCTGATACGGCGCGGTTGGAACGACGCCGACCTCGCCGCGCTTGCAGGCGGCAATCTGCTGCGTGCGCTGCGCCAGGCCGAGCGCGTCGCCGCACGCCGATAACGCGGCCAAGCGCCTGCAGGCCTACGAGATGATGTACGGGCGGTGAGGACGCAGCTAGGTGCGTTCGCGCTCGCGCGCGGCTGTGCGCTCGAGCGTGCGAGGCGGATCGGCCTCGTGAATGCCGACACGGTGGCGGTACACCAACTCGCCGCCCTTCCAGCCCGTGTAGCCGAGAACCAGCGCTACGGCGAGCGAGAGCGCAAGTCCCCACGGCATGACCGCTTCTTCGGCGCCCTGGGATGCGCGTAGCATCCAGCTGATCGCTGCGAGAACCACGGCGAGCAGATTGCCGATCATGTGCTGCCATGCGTCGGCGATCTCGCGCACGCGCTCCTCGCCGAGGAAATCGGCAAAACCTGCCAAGGCGGCCACGAGCGCGGTGACGACACCGGCGCCCACCAGCCACATGGCGGCGATGGCCCAGCCCGGCTCGCCCGTGTTCAGGTAGACGATGTCGCAGGCAAGCGTGGCCAGCAGGAATGCGATCGGGAACACGATCAGCATGGGATGAATGGGATGGCCCGCGATTTTCGCGGTCGTTCTGGGGTTGCGATCGGGCATAGGACGCGTCTCCGGGTAAGTGCTGAACGCGCGAATTGGCGCGCTCGTTCCGCCCTGGAGGATCCTGCGCCCAAAGAGCTCGTGTGCGGTCAGGAGGCGCAGAAGGTCCGTGCTACCCCCGCAGTGAACCCCCGGTCGTTTTCATCACAGCACTAACGATCCGAGCGCTGACCGCTTCGATCTCGGCGTCCGTCAACGTGCGTTCGCGCGGCTGCAGGGTGACTTCAATGGCCAGAGACTTCTTGCCCGCCTGCATGCGCTCGCCGCGATAGACGTCGAACAGCGACACATCGGTAATGAGCTGCTTGTCGGCGCCGAAGGCGGCGCGCACCACGTCCTGCGCTGACACGCCGTCGTCGACGATGAAGGCGAAGTCGCGCGTCAGCGGCTGCAGTTCGAGCTTTTCCAGCGGCGGCTTGGCGCGGCCGCGCGCACGCGGCGGCGGCAACGCATCGAGGAAAATTTCGAACGCCAGCGCCGGCGCTTCGACATCGATGGCTTTGAGTGCGCGCGGATGGATTTCGCCGAAATACGCAATCGTCTTCGGCCCGAGCTTGAGCGCGCCGGTGCGGCCGGGACTCCAGTGCGCGGGGACATCCGCCCCGGTCTGCAACGAAGCCACCGGCGCGCCGATGGCCTCCAGAATGAACAGCGCATCGCGCTTCATGTCGAATACGTCCGGCTGCGGCGCAGCCTTCCAATGCCGCGGCGGGCGCGCGCGCCACACCGCTGCGATGGTGCGCTCCTGCCCCGCATCGGCCGTACTGCGATAGATCGTGCCAGCCTCGAACAGGCGCGCATCGTCGAAGCCGCGGTCGGCGTTCTTCTGCGCCGCGACGAGGAGTTGCGGCAAGGCGGATGGCCGCATGCAATCGAGATCGGACGCGATCGGGTTGGCGACGCGCAACTCATCGTTGCCGCCGCCGAAGGTTTCGGCCTGCTTCTTCGAGCAGAAGCTCCAGGTGATGGCTTCGAGATAGCCGAGCGAGGCGGCCGCGCGGCGCGCGATGCGCGTGCGGCTTTCGCCGACGCTCGCCGGCGGGGGGCGGAAGCCTTCGGCACGCGGCGGCGCCGTTTCCGGCATTTTGTCGTAGCCTTCGATGCGCGCAACTTCCTCGACCAGATCGGCGGGCCCTTCGACATCGCGCCGCCACGTCGGCGGCTCGACAATGATGCGGCGCGAACCGTCGCCTTCCGCGCTGGTCTCGAAGCCAAGCGCCTTCAACACGGCGCGCACGCGCGTAGGCTTCACATCGATGCCGGCGAGCTGGCGCACGCGGTCCGGATCGAAGAACACCGGCTTCGGCGGCGCCGGCATCTCGCCGGCCACCATGACTTCGCTCGCTTCGCCGCCGCAGATATCCAGGATCAGCTTGCTGGCAAGCTCGATGCCCGGCACGACGAAGCCGGAATCGACGCCGCGGGCGAAGCGATACTGCGCGTCGGTGAAGAGGCCGAGCGCACGCCCGGTCTGGTGCGTGCGGGTTGCGTCGAAATAGGCGCTTTCGACCAGCACATCTGT
>CAZHWA010000418.1:0-2895 GCA_964536175.1 uncultured Terricaulis sp.
ATGGAGTTCCTTTTGATCAACCACCCGCTGGACTGCCCCATCTGCGACCAGGGCGGCGAGTGCGATCTGCAGGATCAGTCCGTCGCTTATGGTCGCGGTGGTTCGCGCTTCGACGAGAACAAGCGGGCCGTCGAAGAGAAGTACATGGGTCCGCTGATCAAGACGATCATGACCCGGTGCATTCTGTGCACGCGCTGCGTTCGCTTTATCACCGAGGTGGCGGGCGTGCCGGAGATCGGCGCCACCGGTCGCGGCGAGGACATGGAGATCATGACCTATCTGGAATCTGCGCTGACGAGCGAGATTTCGGCCAATGTGATCGATCTGTGCCCCGTCGGCGCGCTGACCTCCCGGCCATATGCGTTCAACGCGCGGCCATGGGAGCTGAGGAAAACTCCAAGCGTTGATGTCATGGACGCGATGGGCTCGGCCATTCGCGTGGACGCGCGCGGCGAGGCTGTCTTGCGCGTCTTGCCGGTCGTGAACGAGGGGGTCAACGAGGAATGGATCTCGGACAAGACGCGCTACGCTGTCGATGGACTTGGCCGTCAACGCCTCGATCGCCCGTTCATCCGCGAGAACGGCAAGCTGCGTGCGGCCAGTTGGACCGAAGCGCTTGAAGCGGCGGCCAAGGCGCTATCTGGCGACGCCAGCAAAATCGGCGCTGTGGCCGGCGACCTCGCCTGCGCCGAGAGCATGAAGGCCACGCTGGACCTGTTCGGGGCGCTGGGCTCGCCCAATATCGATTGTCGTCCCGATGGAGCCGCGATCGGCGGCGGACCGCGCCAGGGCTATCTGTTCAACTCCACGATCGCCGGCATCGATGAGGCCGACGCGATTCTGATTATCGGCGCCAACCCGCGGCTGGAAGCGCCGGTCTTGAACGCGCGCATCCGCAAGGCATGGCTGCGCGGCGCCGAGATCGCGCTGATCGGAGAACCGGCGGACATCTCCTATCCCTACGCCCACCTCGGCTTGCACCTCGGCGATATGAAGCTGCGGGGCGAGACAATCGAAAAGCTTCGCGTCGCCAAGCGGCCGATGATCATCGTCGGTGCCGGCGCGGTGGCGCGGACAGACGGTGCGGCTGTGCTGCGCGCGGTTGGCAGACTTGCAGCCGAGGCGTCCATTGTGCGCGAGGGCTGGAATGGCTTCAACGTGCTGCATACGGCGGCGGCGCGCGTCGGCGGACTGGATCTGGGTTTTCTACCAGGCGCAGGCGGACGCAACGCGCGCGAGATGCTCTCCGGCGGCATGGACGCGCTATTACTGCTCGGCGTCGACGAGGCGCCGCTGCCCAAGGCGGGAACGGTCATCTATCTCGGCACGCACGGCGACGCCGGCGCGCATCGGGCTGATATCATCCTGCCCGCGGCCGCCTACACGGAAAAAGAGGCGACCTGGGTCAATACCGAAGGCCGTGTACAATACGGTCATCGCGCCGTGTTTCCCAAAGGCGAGGCCAAGGAAGACTGGACCATCCTGCGCGCCCTCTCAGACGTACTCGACAAGCGCTTGCCGTACGATTCCCTCGCCGAACTGCGCGAGAAGATGATCGCCGACCACCCGACGTTCGGTCAGGTCAATTATGCGCCGGGCGCCGCCGATCTTGCCGGCTTTGCCCCGGGGCGGCTCGGCGCGGACGGCGAGCTCTCTGCTGAGCCGCTGTGCACGCCGATCGTCGATTTCTACTTCACCAATCCAATCGCCCGCGCCTCACGCACCATGGCCGAATGTTCGCAGCTCCGCGCCCAAGCCCTCAAGGTGGCGGCGGAATGATCCCGAGCGCCGATTACGTGCCGCTGATCGAACTCCCGGTGGAATGGGAGTGGACGATCATGAAGACGGGGCAGATCCTCGCCATCATGGTCCTGTTGCTGGTTTCGTTGGCGTTCCTGCTTCTGTTCGACCGCAAGGTCTGGGCGGCGGTGCAGCTGCGCAAAGGGCCAAACGTCGTTGGCCCATTCGGGCTGCTTCAATCCTTCGCCGATTTCTTCAAGTTTGTGTTCAAGGAAATCGTTATCCCCGCCGGCGCGAACAAGACGGTGTTCATTCTGGCGCCGCTGCTGACGTTCGTTGTCGCCTTCATCGCCTGGGCGGTGATCCCCTGGGGTCCCGGCATCGTCGTCGCCGATCTCAATGTCGGCATCCTCTATCTCTTCGCCATCTCTTCGCTCGGCGTCTATGGCATCATCATGGGCGGCTGGGCGTCCAACTCGAAGTATCCGTTCCTGGGCGGGTTGCGCTCGGCGGCGCAGATGGTGAGCTACGAGGTTTCGATCGGTTTTATCCTCATCACCGTGCTGCTGCTGGTGGGCTCGCTCAATCTCACCGCCATCGTCGACGTGCAACGCGACGGCATCTGGGCCTGGCACGGCTTCCGCATCCTCAATTTTGCGGAGTTCCCGGCGAACATCCTGGTCGGCGTCATCATGCTGGCCATGCTGGTGCTGTTTTTCGTATCGGCTTTGGCGGAGACGAATCGGCCGCCGTTCGATCTGCCGGAGGCCGAATCCGAACTCGTGGCGGGCTATCAGGTCGAGTATTCCTCGACGCCGTACTTGCTCTTCATGATCGGGGAATATCTCAACATTGTGCTGATGTGCGCGATGGTGAACATCCTCTTCCTCGGCGGCTGGCATCCGCCGTGGGGCCCAATCGAGAGTCTGGGGCTGTCGCCGTTCTGGACTGGCGCTGCGGCGATGTTGATCTTCTACGCGAAGATCTGGCTGCAGTTCTTCATGTTCGCGATGGTGAAGGCGGTCGTGCCGCGCTACCGCTACGACCAGCTGATGCGGCTTGGCTGGAAGGTGTTCCTTCCCACCGCGCTCGTCGCCGTTGCGGCGCCGGACCTCGCCGACGAGCAAGGACAACGACCGCCGGGCCCTCTCCCGC
>CAZHWA010000419.1:0-2879 GCA_964536175.1 uncultured Terricaulis sp.
TTCGGCCTTGGGCAGGAACTGCATGCGCTCGGGCATGCAATACACGCAGCGCAGGTCGCATCGATCGGTCACCGATACGCGCAGATAGGTGATCGCGCGCCCGAACGAGTCGCGAAGCGGGTTCAACGCCGCACCTCCGCGGCGATCTGCGCAAGTTCCTCCGCGGTGTTCGCGTTGGCGAGCGCGGTCGAATCATCGAAAGCAACTGCGACCGCGCCGCTCTCGTGCAGAAAGCGGTGAACCGGTGGGTGCTTTCCCCCGGCCATAGCTCTCCGGAGAGGTGCGGTCAGATCGACGCGCCACACCGCGCAAAGCGGATGCTCGCTCGCGCCGGTCGCTGCAAACGCGGCGGGCGCGTCGCCCAGTGCGCTCAAAAGCAACTCATAGTGGCGCCAGCACAGCAGAGGTGCGTCGCACGGCGCCACCGCCAGCAATTCGCATCCATTGGCGCGCGCCCAGACGAGCCCGGCAGCGATGCCCGCAAGCGGCCCCTCGGCCGCGCCGGGCGGGTCTTGGATGACCTCGGCGCCCAACGCCTGCGCATGGTCCGCAACAGCGCCTTCTCCACGCACGGCGACCGCGCGCACCGAGCACGGCGAAAACCGTTCCATACCAACCTGCAGCAGCGTGCGGGTATCCAGCGCCGCCAGCGCTTTATCGCACCCGAAGCGGCTCGACCGGCCGCCGGCGAGCACGAGCCCTGCGATGATGTCGGCGTGGTTCAAAGTTCCCTGCGATTAGCCCGTGACGTCGAACCGATTATACTCGCTCGCCGGATTTCCGCATTGGATAATCGAGCCATCGCCGCGGTGCGTCATTATCGATGAGCGGACAGGTTTGGCTAGGCGCATCGAGGATTGCCGTTCGAGGAGCATGCCCACAGGGTTTTTGCAACGCGCGCCATGTCGTGACAAGCTACGAAAACACGTCGCGCCCAGTTCCGAACGCAGAGATCACAGGTACGACGCCGCAGGGAGCGCGATGCAGCCGAACGTTTATAGAAGACGGCGAAACGCATTATCGCGCGGCGAGCGCGAGTGGCGTGTCGAAGAGGACGCGCTCGTCACTGTCGGCCGCTCTGGCGCCGAGAGGCGCTTTGCCTGGGCCGACATGCTGAACGCACGGCTCTGCGCCGAGCCGCGGCGCTCTCGTCCCTGTCGCCATGTCTTCGAGCTGCAGCCGCGCATCGGCGGCAAGCTCGTCATCGACAACGCCCATTACCTTGGGCCCGGCCGCTACGAGGAGCGTTCGGCGACGTACCGGGCATTCGTTATCGCCGCGCTCGAACGGCTCGCCGCGGCCAAGCCCGAACTGCGCGTACTGATCGGCGAAACGCCGCGGCGCTATTTTTTCATTCTGCTTGCTGCGCTGCTTGGCCTTGGCGCGCTGGCGTATGTACTGTTTGCGCTGGCCACGCCGCTCGACGATTTGCCGTACGCCATGCTGATCAAGCTGGCGATCATGCTGCTGATGCTGCCGGTGTTCTGGCGCTGGGTGCTCGGCGCCATGCCGCGCGGGGTGGCGCTTACCGAGATTCCGGATCGCGCGCTGCCGCCTGACGAGAGACCACAAGTTCGCGCGTGAGCCCGGCGATGCTGGGCCGGCCCAGCAGCGCCATGGTGCGGCGCAATTCCTCTTCCAGCAACACAAGCGCGCGCCGCACGCCTGCTTCGCCGCCGGCGGCAAGGCCCCAAAGATAGGCGCGGCCGAGCGCCACGGCGTTGGCGCCGAGCGCAAGAGCTGCGGCAATGTCGCTGCCGCGCCGCACCCCGCCGTCGAAGACGATGTCCGCCTCGCCGCGCACCGCATCGGCAATTGCTGGCAGCACATCGATGCTGGCGGGCGCGACGCCCAGCTGGCGCCCGCCATGATTGGACACCCACACCGCGTCCGCCCCGATCTCGAGGCAACGTCGCGCATCCGCGGGCGTGGCGATGCCCTTGACGGCGAACGGCCCGCCCCAGGCTTCGCGCAGCCAGCCCGCGTCTGTCCACCTCACCGTGCGGTCGAACTGCGCATTGATGAACTCGATCAAGCCGCCGCCGATGTCTATATGGGCGAAATTGGCCGGGCCAATGCGCGGCGTCGTCGCCACATCCCAGAGATAGCCGGGCCGAGCCAGCACTTGGCCGGCGGTGCGCAGGCTCACTTTCGGCGGCACGGTAAAGGCGTTGGCGTGATCGCGTTCGCGATTGCCGGCCACCGGCACGTCGACTGTCAGGATGGCGCCGGTGAAGCCGGCCGCCTTCGCGCGCGCCAGCGTTTCCCGAACCAGGCCGCGGTCCTTCCAGACATAGACTTGAAACCATTTCGGGCCGTCACTGGCGCCGGCGATGTCCTCGACCGAGGTCGAAGCCAGCGTCGAGCACGAATAGACGATGCCGGCCTGGTGCGCCGCCCGCGCCACGGCGCGCTCGCCGCCGCGCGGATGAAACAGGCGCGAGGCGGCGGTGGGGCCAATCAGCACGGGCAGGCGCGAATGGGCGCCCATGATGGTCACGCGGGTGTCGATTTCGGCGACGTCCACGCACGCGTCCCAGACCAGCTCGATCTGGCGCAGGCGCCTCTCGTTGCGCCGCAGCGTCAGCTCGTCGTCGGCGCCGCCGTCGATGTAGTCGAATACCATGCGCGGCAGCCGCCGCCGCGCCAGCTCACGCAGATCGGCGATGTTGCGCGCCGTGGCGAGGGAGGAGGGGACGTAGGCGGGCCTCATCGCAGCGCCCGCGAGCGTGGCCGAAGCTGTAGCTCCGCACAAGCGGGCGGCCTTGCTCTTGCCGGCCGGGGCGCGTAGGAAATCGCCCTCTTGCGAGCCGGGCCGCGCCCGGCGCCAGGGCCGCCTTAGCTCAGCTGGTAGAGCGGCGCATTCGTAATGCGTAGGT
>CAZHWA010000420.1:0-2872 GCA_964536175.1 uncultured Terricaulis sp.
CGGGCCGCCGCTGTCACGGCCGACCCGGGCGCTTGCACCGCTCAGATCAGACCGTGGCTGCCAGCCACCGCACCCAATATCGTCAGCAGACTGAGCGCCAGCAACAGCGCGTGCATCGCCTGGGTGCGGGCGAAGGCGCGCTCAGCGTCGCCTACCGGCAGCTCGCTCTTGCGCCGGCGGGCCGCCAAGGGCGCGGCGATGAACAGCATGACGGTGAATACCGCCCACAGGCACACCATGGCGTGCATCCACCAGAACTGAAGCGATTCAAACCTGCTCCAGGCATCCATGCCCCAGGCCAGATAGAAGCCGCTGGCGCCGGCGAGCAGCGTGGTGATGCGCGCCTGCCAGGCGAAGCGGCGGCGAAAGCGCTGGAACATGCCGGCGCGTTCGCCGGGCGGCAGCGACTTCAGCCCCGGCAGCAGCGCGGTGGTGACGAAGCCGACGCCGCCGATCCACAACACCACGGCGGCGACATGCACAGCGCGCGCGATCGCCAATTCCTCCATGTTCGACTCCGCTGTAGACTGACGCGCGGGCTCGCGGGGCCTCGCGCGCCGCTGTTGAACTTGTCGTGTGTTTGCCTCCTTGCGGCGCTACTCGCCTGGATCGGCCTTGCGCGGCGGCTTCAAGCGGCGGCGGTTGATGTGGCTGTCGGGCGCTATGTGGCCTTCTGGCGTGCGGCCGCGGAAATAGTCGCGTTGCCAGCCGTGTTTCACCGCCTCGCCGTCGCGTTCGCTCAGCTTGTCGAGGAACTTGGTGCGGCTGGCCCCCCATGCTTCGTATTGGCGTTTGAGCTCGGGATCGTCGTGGATCGATTTCACGATCGGTTCGATCTCGTCGATCTGCTCGTGCGGAATGGGCGTGATGAAGCAGAACGGCTCGCCCTTTTCGAACTTGACCATGCCCGGCCGCGTGAATCGCCAGTTCATCGTGAACGGAAACGGCAGCCAGAATGTCTCCACTACGCCGGCGAGCGGTTGAATGCCGTCTTTGATGTGGTTGGGCGGCCCGCCCACCCACAAATCCCAGCCCGGCTCGGTGCGGAAGAGGTAGCCTGTATGGAAGGTCAGCACGCCGCCGGAAAAATGCGAAACCGCCCAGCGCTTCAGCAGCGAGGGTGTGGTGTCGCCATCGGGATCGAGGCGGATGTCCTCCATCCGCGGCCCGCCGTTCCAGGTGGCGGTGAACGAGACCGGCGAGCGCAGCGCCCAGCCTGTCGTGTTCGCCACCACCAGCGGCAAGCAGCGGTAGGGGTGACGATCGGAGAACTTGTCCATCCACTCGCGGTCGGGCGCGCCGGGCACAAGCTCGGCCGGCTGGGGATCGACTTGATAACAGGTGAGTTTCATGACCCCTTCCCTAGACGTTTGCGCGCGCCTGCGCCAAGGGGACGCCATGTCGCCCGTCAGCCCAGAACAGCTGTTCGCCTTCTTCGACGACTTGGGCCTCGGGCACACGACGCACCGTCACAGGCCGGTGTTCACGGTCGAGGAAAGCCGCGACCTCAAGGCCGAAATGCCCGGGGGACACACCAAGAACCTCTTTCTCAAGGACAAGAAAGGTCGGCTCTTTCTGCTGTCCGCGATCGCCGACACGCAGATCGACCTCAACGCGGTCTCCAAGCTCGTCGGCGCGGCTCGCTTCAGCTTCGGCAATGCCGACCTGCTGATGCGGCATCTTGGCGTAACGCCAGGCGCAGTGACGGTGTTCGGTTTGATCAATGACGCCGAGCGCCAGGTGACGCTGCTGCTGGACGAGGCGCTGTTCGCGCACGATCCGGTCAATTTCCACCCCTTACGCAACGACGCCACCACCGCCCTCCGCCCCGCGGATATGCTGAAATTCGTCCGGGCCACTGGCCACGAGCCGATCCGCATCGCCTTCGATCCCGCCGGCGCGCCGCGGCTGATTGAACCGGACGCCGCCGCGGCCCATCTTCAGCCCTGAAACGAGGATCCGATGACCATTCTCGACGGCGCCGCTGCGCCGCAATCCGATGTCGTGAAAGAAGGCGCCGATCAGAGCTTCATGGCCGACGTGATCGAAGCCTCGCGCACCCAGCCGGTGATTGTGGATTTCTGGGCCCCCTGGTGCGGCCCCTGCCGCCAGCTCGGCCCGCCGCTGGAGCAGGCCGTGCGCGCCGCCGGCGGCAAGGTGAAGCTGGTCAAGATCAACATCGACGAGCACCAGGGCGTCGCCGGCCAGCTTGGCGTTCGCTCGATCCCGGCGGTGTACGCTTTTGACCAGGGCCGCCCCGTAGACGGCTTCATGGGCGCCATCCCGGAAAGCCAGATCAAGCTGTTCGTCGGCCGCCTCGCCGGCGCCAGCGTCGCCGAGGATATTGAGCCGCTGCTCGACCAAGCCGCCGAAAGCCTCCAGCTCGGCGACTTTGGCGGCGCTGCACAATCCTACGCCGCCGCGCTGCAGATCGATCCGACAAACCCCAAAGCCATTGCCGGCATGGCGCGCGTCTATCTCAACAGTGGCGACGCCGAGCAGGCGCGCGCGATCCTGGACATGGCGCCGCCCGAGAAGGCCGATGACGCCGACATCGCCGGCGTGCGCGCAGCGCTCGACTTTGCCAATTCCGCAGGCGAGGCCGGCGACACCGGCGAGCTGCAGCGCAAGGTCGCCGCCGATCCCAACGATTTCCAAGCGCGCTACGATCTCGCCGAGGCGCTGTCGGCGCGCAGCGATTTCGAAGCCGCCAGCGAACAGCTGCTCGCCATTATCGCCAAGAACAGGGACTGGAACGAGGGGGCGGCGCGTCAGCAGCTGCTGAAAGTCTTCGAAGCCGCCGGACCCATGTCCGAAGTGACCAAACAGGGGCGTCGCAAGCTTTCGGCGATTCTGTTCTCGTGAGCGCTTT
>CAZHWA010000421.1:0-2868 GCA_964536175.1 uncultured Terricaulis sp.
TTCTCCCCCGAGAAGGACTACGTGGCCGCCGCTGTCGACGCCGGCGTCGACGAGGCCATGATCGATCGCCTGGTGCGGCGCTTCTATGCGGATGTGCGCGCGGACGCCGCCCTCGGTCCTATATTCGACTCGCGTATCCATGACTGGGAGCTGCATTTGCAGCAGATGTGCGCGTTCTGGTCCTCGGTCATGCTGCGCACCGGACGTTATCATGGCCGGCCAATGCCGAAGCATGCGCCGTTGCCCGTCGCAGCACTGCATTTCGATCGGTGGCTCCAGCTGTTCGAACGCACCGCCGCTGCGGTGTGCGCAGAAGCGGCGCCCTTGTTCGTGGATCGTGCGCGCCGCATCGCCCAAAGCCTGGAGCTGGGCGTTGCTGCGCATCGCGGCCTGTTGTTGGGCTCCGGCGAACGGCTGCCGTCGCCGGCTGTCTGCGAAGAGGCGGTGTGACGATCCACACGCAACCTTGTCCCGACCGCTAGGCGAAGCCAGCGCCGGATCGGGCAGGACTTAAACTGGTAAGTGAAATACCGCAAAAGGAGGCGGCTGAGATGTTGGACAGAGAACTCGGCGCACTGGAGCATCACGGCGAGACGGCGATGCTGACGCCGACTGCAGCGCCCGAGACGCGGGCGGCGAAGGCGCCGGAGCGCATACATCCCTTCAGCGAATTCTCCGGAGGCGTTATGCGCGCCTTCCTGATCAGCTGGGCTCTGTTCACGCTTGTTATCGTGGCGGCGTTCAGCGGCCATCTCGAAGTCGTCTTTGTCCTCGGCGTTGTGCTCACCTTCGGCGCGGTCTTCTTTGTCGTGCCGACGCTGCTGGTGCGCATCAAGGCCAAGCGCGCGGCGGCTGTCAGCAACTATATCGACACACCCAACGGGCGCATGTCGCAGACCGCGGTCATGATTCAGGTCGTCATGGTGCCGTTGATTCTCGCCGTCGGCATGGCGATCATCGGCTATATGGCCACGCACCAATAGAGCAGGGCGGGTTAGCCCGGAAACAGCGTCATCTGCGTCTGGATCACGAGCGCGACAGCTTTGTCGCCAACGCTGATGCGCGTCTGCCAGACGCTGGTGCGCTTGCCGCGATGGACCGGGGTAGTTTCGCCGCGCACCACTGCGCCAAGCTTCGCGGCGCCGAGGAAGTTGGTCTTGCTTTCGACCGTGGTCGTGCCGGTGGCGCCCTCCGGCAGCGACAGGAACGCGCCGATTGCGCCCAGCGAGTCGGCGAAGGCCATCACCGCCCCGCCATGCAGAATGCCTCCGGCAGTGCAGAGGTCCTCGCGCACGATAAGCTCGCCGGCGATCTTCTCCGGCGATGCCTCGATCATCCGCACGCCAATCGATTTGGCGAACGGCATCGCATCAGCCAAGTTGCTCATGAGCGCTCCGTGGTTTTGAGGTCAGGCGACGTTCTTCATAGGTTATGTAAAGACAGGCGGCGATAATCAGCGCCGCGCCAAGAAAAATTTCCAGGCGCGGCGTTTCGCGAAAGACGACGAAGCCGAACAGGGTGGCCCAGATCAGCTCCGTATAATGAATCGGCGCCAGCGCTTGCGCCTCCGCTTTGGCGTAGGCGCGGGCCATCAGGTACATGAAGCCCGCCGCAAGCGCGCCCATGAACAAAAACAGCGGCCAGTCGCTCCAGTTGGGAGGCGGCGCAAAGACGACCGCCGGTCCGGCCACGATGAAAGCTGGGATGAGGCTGGTCATCAATCCCACGATGGGCGCGCCGTCTGTCTGCGCGCGCTGGCGCAGCAATACCATGGCGACGGAAAAGAGCGCGGCCGAGGTCAGCACCGCGATCACGCCCAGCGTATGCTGCGGCGACTCAGCGGCAGTGGGCGCGCCACGCGTGGCCACGATCACGCCGGCAAACCCGATAAGCGCCGCCACCAGGCTGGCCGGCCGCAGCCGCTCGCGCAAGCCGATCCAGGCGACGAACGGCACGAGCAGCGGATAGATGAAGGAGAGCGTCACCGCCTCTGCGAGGGGCAGCACGGTCAGCGCCCAAAAGAATGTCACCGCCGTTCCGGCGATGACAAAGCCGCGCAGCATGTGCGCGCGCCACATCTCGCGTGTGACGGCCGGCTTGCCCGCCTGCACCCAGATGGCCAGCGAAAAGAGGGCGCCGAACACGTAGCGTCCGAGCGTCACGATCAGCACATGGTTGGTCTGGGTCAGGTACTTGATCGTGGCGTCCATCGCCGCGCCTGCGCTGATCGCCAGCAACAGCAGCAGAGCAGGCGACAGCACGGCAAGACGCGCCATAAAAATAACTCCCCTCGGGCTTTTGGCCCGAGGGGAGTGCAGTGTGCAATGTGATTTGCGTTACGGCGTAGTGGGCGGCGGCGTCGTGGTGTCGCCGAGGCCGGTTGCGCCTTCGTTGGCCTCGTCGGCCTGTTCGCCGGCTTCCTCCATTGGCCCTTGGCCCATATCGGTTTCGCCAGTGGCCGCCTGTTCGGCGGCGGTGTCGGCCGCTTCGCCGGCTTCTTCGTTCACGCCTTGCGTACATGCGCCCAAGGCGAGGGCTAAGGCCGCGGCGGCGGCGGTGATGAGAACGCGCATGTCTTTTCCTCCTATGCGCTGCGACGATCAGGGATTAGTCGCCGGGTCGCCGTCGGTCGCGCGTTCGGCGGCGTTTTCAGCGTTCTGGCCGGCCTGCTCGAGTTCATTGCCGGCGTTTTCGGCGGCTTGTTCGAGTTCATTGCCAGCTTGTTCAAGTTCGTTGCCGACGTCTTCCATGGCTTGTTCTGTGGTGGGCTCTTCCTCCACGCGGGTTTCCTGCGTGCAGGCGCCGAGCGCCACAAAGCTCGCCGCGGCGATGGCGGCCAACAGGGGCTTCATCATTCAATTGTCTCCT
>CAZHWA010000422.1:0-2867 GCA_964536175.1 uncultured Terricaulis sp.
AAGCCGGCGGCGCCAACGGCATTGGACCCAATCTGCATGATGTTTTCGGCCGCCAGGTCGCCAGCCATGGCGGCTTCGATTACTCCGACGCCATGGAGGCCCATGGCGGGGTGTGGGATTATTTGGGCTTGAACGAATTTCTGCGCTCTCCGGCGAGCGCAGTGCGCGGCACCAAGATGGCCTATGCCGGGCTGCGCAACGATGAAGAGCGCGTGGGCATGATTGCGTATCTGCGCTCGATTTCACCGCACAATGTGCCGTTGCCCGAGCCATTGCCGGAAGCTGCGCCGGAAGCCGAGGACACGGCTGCACCTGTGGAAGGCGAGGCGACCGCCGAGGAGGCCCCGGCGCCCACAACACCGAACTGATCGACGTTCATTCCGAAGTCGAAAACGGCGTCGCGCGGAGCGCGAGACGCCGTTTCCGTGTCGTCACCGCGCAGTTACGACGCGACTTGCAGTATCGGCCGCTGCACAGGCGCGGTCGTTTCGTCGTTGAGGATCGTAGCGCCCAGTTGATCCAGGAACGCTTCACCCCGTTCGGTGGGCTCTACGAACACGTTACGCCCGTCCTTGGGGTCGCGCCGACGCTGAACGAAGCCGAGCCGCGACAGAGTGTCGAGCGCGCGGGTGATTGCCGGCTTGCCGACATTTAGCGTCGAAGCGAGGCCGCGCACGGTGTGCGGGGCCGGCTGCAACCGCACCGTCATCAGCACCGCCAACTGACGGGCCGTGAGGTCGGGTGCATCCGAGCGCACCGTGCTGACGGTAACTCGCCGCCACAAATCCAATGCTTCCACTTGATCGCGAATGAGGTCCATGCCGCTCCCTCCAGCTTGAATCGCAAGTGGGAGGATTCGCCGATTTGGTGGTCCTTGCAAGCCCGCAACCACAATATGTTGTGGGCAAGAAACGCCCACAGAATTCCCTTCCTTGTCAGCGGCCACTGGTTAACGTGCGTTATCCACAGGGCGGGAGGCCAGCATGGCCGGCTTTGTACGCGGTGTCGTCTGGGGGCTGATGCTTATCGGCGCGGGCTGGCTGGGCGGCTCGATCGCGCCAGCGCCGGCTTCGATCACGACGCCGATCGCCGAACGCGTTCCCGGCGTTGCCGCGCGCTTCGGCATAGAAGATCTCACTGTCGAACGATTGCGCACGTTGATGTCGGATGAGGAGCTGATTGTCCTGCGCCATCAAATGTCCGCGGTGGCTGCGCGCGCCGGGGAAGCCATTGTCGTGGAGCGCGACGACGAAAACCTTGCGCGCGTCTTAGCAACGCTACCGGCCGATGCAGTGGCCGGCGCCCCGGACGATGTCGGTGAAGATCCGTTCGAGCCCACCTTGAGCCTGTGCCCGGGCATGACCGTTTCCAACGCGCCCGCCGCAAATGCGCAGCGTCAAGTCACGGGCTACGTCAACATCATTGACGTCGACGGCGTGCGTCTGGCCGCAAATCCCACGCGCGGGGCGTGCCTGTCATCCTCGTTCGGACCGCGCGGACGCGGACGGCACAATGGCGTCGATTACCATGCAGGTGGCGGCGGACCGATCCTCGCCGCCGGTGACGGCGTCGTGCGCGAAGCGCTCTACCGCAACGACTACGGCAACATGCTGTTGATCGATCATGGCGGGGGCGTGTTCACGCGCTATGCGCACCTTTCCAGCTTCGCCGACGGGATCGCAGAAGGCGCCAACGTGCGCGCTGGCCAGCAGATAGGTTTGATGGGCAACACGGCCTCGTATCCGATCCCCATCCATTTGCACTACGAGATCCTGACCGGCGATTACGAGACGCAGCGCGCTTCGTTCGGACTAACGCCGCGATCCCCCTTGGGCGGCTGATCCTTCAAAACGCCATTTGACCACGGACCAGGCGGCGCGAAGCGCCTGAGCATCGGCGCCCTGCGGGCGTGACGGTCTCTCTTTCGGCGACCAGGCGAAGATGTCGAAGTGCGCCCACGATGGCGCGCTGACGAACCGGCGCAGGAACAATGCAGCATAAATCGACCCAGCGAAGGCGCCATCGCCGGTGTTCTTGAGATCGGCGAAGGGCGAATCCATGTCGGCTTCGTAGCCGTCCCACAGCGGCATGCGCCAAATCGGATCGCAGGTTTCGGCAGATGCCTGCGCCAGCTCGGCAGCAAGCGCTTCGTCATCAGTATAGAAAGGCGGAATTTCCGGTCCGAGCGCGGTGCGCGCCGCGCCCGTGAGGGTTGCGAAGTCAAACAGCAGGGCAGGCCGGTCCTCACTGGCGCGGCTCAGCGCATCGGCGAGAATGAGACGGCCCTCGGCGTCGGTGTTGTCGACCTCGACGGTGAGGCCTTGCCGGCTCTTGAGCACATCTCCTGGCCTGAATGCATCGGCCGAAATTGCGTTCTCGACAACTGGCAGGAACACGTCGAGCTTCACCGGGAGATGTGCGTCCATGACGATTTGGGCGAGCGCCAGCGCATGAGCAGCGCCGCCCATATCCTTCTTCATCCACCGCATGCCCGCCGCCGGCTTGATATCCAGCCCGCCGGAATCGAAGCACACGCCTTTGCCCACAAGCGACAAACGCGGTGCGTTTGCATCGCCCCATGACAGGTGCAGCAAGCGTGGCGCCTGATGGGCCGCGCGGCCAACGGCGTGAATAAGGGGATAGTTCTGCGCCAGCAGCTGCTCGCCCACGATGGCGTCGAACGCCGCGCTGTGTTCGTTCGCGACGGCTTCTGCGGCTGCATGTAGCGCCTCAGGCCCCATGTCGTTGGCCGGCGTATTGACGAGATCGCGCGCGAGCCAAGCCGCGCGAACGACGCGCTGGGCCTGGGCGCTATCGGCGCCAGCGGGCAGAACGAGACGTGGCGCTGGGCGCTTGAGCGTCTTGTA
>CAZHWA010000423.1:0-2851 GCA_964536175.1 uncultured Terricaulis sp.
GGTTGCGCCGCACCAGATGAAGGCGATCTACGCCGAGTTCGGGCTCGAGCCCGATCGTGTCATGGCCGAGTTCCAGGAAATCGCAACCGACGAAGCGCGGCGCGAACGCATGAAGGAAGCCACCAACATTTTCCGCGTGCTGGTGAAGACGCTGTGGAACGCCGGCATCATCACCGATCGCACCAAGAACTTCTATGCGATGTACGTGGATTTCGCCGAGTTCAAAGCCGAAGGCGACGAGATGGTCGGCGACGCGATCGCCGAGGATGGCATCAAATATCTGCAGACCATCAACTTCGGCATCAACGCGGGTGCGCTCGACGACGTGAAGGCCGCAGCCGTCGCGGCGGAATAAGGCGCTCACGCAATCCTCGGCGTCAAGAGAGGCCAGCGCTTTGGCCGGGCCTTCCAATAGCGCGGCGCGTTCGGCTGCCCTTACCCGCCTGAGGGCGCGTCGGTGCGCGCCAGTTCGGCGTCGTCGACGATACGGTAGGCTTCCGGGATCTCAAACAGCGAGAGTGGCTGGGCGCCGCGTTCGAGCGAAGTAGCCTCGAATAAGGTGACGTTGTTTTCGGTCAGGCGCAGCACGATGCCGTCGCGCGTGATGCAGGCGGTGCGCTCTATGTCCTCAGCGATGGGGCGACGCGGGCGCCACAGGCCGCCGCGCTCGCCGGCTACGCGGCAACGCCCGATCGCGCGCACATTGTCCTCTCCCAGCGCAGCCCAAGTCATCTCCAACGGCTGCGGTATCGCCCCGGTGTCGAGACGAACCGCCAGGCGCTGCGGCGGCGCCCCGGCGAACTGGCGCCGTCGCGAGGACGATGCAGAGTCGAGCAGGAACGCGGCGTTCCGCGCCGGATCGTAGATGACTGTGGAGATGCCGCGGTCTTCCAACACGCCTTCGTACCGCAGCCGTTCGCCGTCGCGGTAGAAGGTGGCGGGGCCGGACACGTCATAGCCGGGCAACGCCCGCCGGCCTTCAAGCCGATACTGCTTGGCCGAAAAATCCGGATAGCTGAGCCCCAGCCCGCAGCTCGCCGCCAGGAAAACGGCGCCGATCGAAACGAGACGAAGCCAGCGCATGCAGGCCGCCAACGCTGCTTCCCGGGGGCGGTTCCCCGCTCTTGTTCATGTGTGCGCGCCGTGGGAAAAAATGCGGCGCTATGGACGCATTGCCGCTCTCTCGCCCCGACACCACGGCGCTGCTCGCGCGCGGCGTCACGCGTGTGCTGGCCGATCACGGTCTTGCCTCGGTTCTGGAGGTGCCGCTGGCGAACGGGCGACGCGCCGATGTGATGGGCCTGACGCCGCACGGCGAAATCTGGATCGTCGAGACCAAATCCTGTCTGCAGGATTTTGCGGTCGACACCAAATGGCCGGATTATGTCGAGTATTGCGACCGCTTCTTTTTCGGCGTGACCGAAGCCTTTCCGCATGACCTTATTCCCGATGACGTCGGCCTTATCGTTGCAGACGGCTTTGGCGGCGCCATCTTGCGCGACTGCGATGCACGTCCGCTGGTGAGCGCGCGTCGCAAGGCGGTGACGTTGCTGTTTGCACGCTTGGCGGCGCAACGCTTAACGCCTTATTGAGCAATCGAGCCGCCGCAAATCACTCCACGCCGGCTTCGGCAGGCGTTTTCAGATCGAGCGAAAGCGCGTGCAGCCCGGTTTCGAATTCTTCACCAAGCGTCTGGTACACAAGCCGCTGGCGCGCGACGCGCGACAGGCCTTCGAAGGCCGCAGACACCAGCGCGACGCGATAATGCGTCTCGCCCTCCGGCCGTGCGCCGGCGTGGCCTTCGTGCAGCGCCGATTGATCTTCCACCGCAAGCCTGTGCGGCGCAAAGTGCGCGCTGAGCCGAGCCCGCATGCGCTCGGCGCGCGAAAGATGCTTTTTCTCGTCTGTCAATTCCTTGTCCGCTTAACTCTTGGCGCCCATACTCGCTGATCCATGTCCGCGTCGTTCGAATACCGGCCGAAGTTCGTCGACATCCGCGTCAAGAAGCCCGACGCGGCGCGGATGGCGCGCGAGCCCGGCCAGCGGCCCTGCGATCATGTGGGGTGCCAGCGCGCCGGGGTACATAGGGCGCCGAAAAGCCGCGATTTGGAAGGCCAGTACTGGCACTTCTGCTACGATCACGCCGCCGACTACAACCGGCGTTGGAACTACTTTGCTGGCATGAGCGACTCCGAGTTCCTGGCGTATCAAGGCCGCGAGGAGGTGGGCCATCGACCCACCTGGACCTTCCGCGCCAGCCGCAGCGACCGGCTTTCTGCCGCCATGCGCGGCTTCCACGCCGGCCGGCGCAGCGATCCGTTCGGGTTTTTTGCCGATGCGCCGCGTCCCGCAGGGGAAAGCCAGCGCCCGCAGCGGCGCTTGACCCGACTGCAGACGCTGGCTTTCGAGGCGCTGGCGCTGGAAGACACGGCGGACGCGGGCCAAATCCGGACGCGATACGCCGAGCTGGTGAAGCGCTGGCATCCCGATTCCAACGGCGGGGACCGCGGCGCGGAGGCCAATCTTCATCGCGTGATCAACGCTTACCAGACGCTGAAAGCCGCCGGCTTCGTCTAAGCCTCGGCAAATCGCCGCCTTTTTCTGTATGCTGCGGCGCGATAGGTTGAGTTAGACAGTTTTCCCCAGGGTCCGAATGAGCACCGCCGACGACCTTCTCACCATGAAACCTGACAAACAGGTTTCCGCCCGTTCGTTCGGCGTCGAGAGCGACATGAAGATTCCGGCCTTCTCGAAGAAGACCGAGTACGTTCCCGAGATCGACGAGGCCTACTGCTTCGATCCGCAGACCACGCTGGCGATCCTGGCCGGGTTTGCACACAACCGGCGCGTG
>CAZHWA010000424.1:0-2848 GCA_964536175.1 uncultured Terricaulis sp.
CGACGGCGGCGGTGGTGGCGGTTATCGCTCCCGCGACGGTGGCGGCGGCTACGGTGGCGGTGGCGGCGGCTATCGCGGTCCGCGCGAAGGCGGCTTCGGCGGCGGCGATCGTCCGCCCCGTCAGCCCCTGGGCGACCCACAGGACGGCACGGTGAAGTTTTTCAACGGCGCCCGCGGCTTTGGCTTCATTACGCCGGACGGCGGCGGCGCCGATGTGTTCGTCCACGTTAGCGCGGTGGAACGCGCCGGCCTCACCTCGTTGACTGAAGGCCAGCGCATCAACTTTCAGACCTTGCCGGACACCAAAGGCAAGGGACCGAAGGCCGTCAATCTGAAGCTGGTCGAGTAGAATTCCAGCTTCGGCTCGACAATATGGACCCGCAGGTTCGCGCCTGCGGGTCTTTTTTATCGTTGTTGCAGCGGGATGAACATCTCAACCCGGGCCGGCGTATCGGCGCTGGCTGGATCGTGCACGATGTGCCAGGGCAGCATGTCTTCCCGTCTGGGGATGCGGTGAGCCTGCAAGTAGGTGTCCATTTGCGCCAAGGCGGTCTCCATGGCGCGCCGATCGCCTTCAACCAGCACATGCATCACCGAGCCGGAAGGCGTTTCGCCGAGCTGGACGCCGACGACAGTCGACGGCCGCGCGCCCGAATACGGGTAACCGACGCGATACGAAATCCGATTGGCGTCGCGCGCCAGCTCGACGCGCGTCAGTGGGCCGGCGCGTGCAAGCTGATACTCCGCCATGAAACTGCGTACCTGCTCAAGCGCCAACGCCTCGGCGCGGGCCACCTCGCCAGGATCGGTCGCGGACGTCTCCACCGTCGAATAGACGAATGGCTGCTGTGCGATCGTGTCGAATTGCGGCGCGAGGCCTTCGAAATTGACGTTCGGCAGCTGCTCGCTCAGCGTCTTGAGCCTTGCGAGGCCACTGTCCAGCTCCCGCTCTATCATTCCCCTCAGGATAAGGTTCATGTACCGGCAGGGTACGTTGATCCAACCCTCACCGCACGCTGCCGTCACCGTCCACGCTACCGATGTGCCACCGCTTACGGGCCGGAGCTCCGTGAGCGAATTAAGTGTCGCGCGGTCGCCCATCTCCAGAATGGCCTCGATCTGCTCATTCTCGGTTGAATCCACGATCGACATGCGCCCACGTCCGACTTCGCGCACGTCTGAGACCCAGCGCATGGTCTGGCCTGGCCCAGGCGTTTCGGAGATAGCGAAATCCGCATCGGGGTCGCGTGCGTAATACGGCGACCATTCTTTCGCGATCCTGAGATCGTTAATCATCGCGAACACCAACGCCCGGGGCCGCTCGATAGCCACACTGCGCGTCACTTCGAGGTCATTGGGCAGGAAGAAGCGGCCCACGCCGTATGCCGCGCCGACAAGCAGCGCGATCACCAGCAACAGCCCAAGAAACCACCTCATGCGTCCGCCCCAGCACCGAAACGCCAGGATTTAGCATTGGCATGGAACCGTCGCCACGCGCGACCATGCATGCTTGCATCGCGTGCGCGCCCCTCGCGCGCAGCGCGAACCTTTACCGTCCTTGGCGCCATCACCCCACCCCGGAGGATAGCCCATCCCAGCCGCCGGCTGGTTACCACAGGACAGGGCGCTGCGTCAGCCGCGGGGTGCAGCGCAGCGCTTTATGTCGGGGCGCCGTCGTCTGGCGTTCGCAGCGCGTCCCAGACCTCGAATTCATAGGCGATGCAGCGTTCCATCATCTCGCGCCAGACCGGCTCGGCGATCGACCAGGACAGGCCCTGGCGCTCCGCTTCGACCTTCACCTTCGAAAGCACCTCGCGGATCCGGGCCTCGTCGCGCACGACGTTTCGATCGGTCTTGATGCGCGCGGCGGCGTCCATATAGCCCTGCCGGCGGACGATGAGCGCGACCAGCATCCTGTCCACTTCATCGACGCCTGCGCGCACATCGGCCATGTCGCGGCAGGTCTCCGGGTCGGGTGCGGTGAAACCGCGAGCCGGCAAGCGCATGTCATCCATACCGTCAACCTGAAGTGGGGGCGCGGCGGGGTCGATAAGGCACGGGGTCGCGCCTAGGCTTCCATCAGCACGCGCTCTTCGGGCGCCTCATAGCGGGCGATGCGGACATGCACGTCACGCATCTCGGCGAGCTTAGGCAAGAAAGCCACCAGGGCCGGAGACAGCATGTGGGCGCCCACGGCCTCCTCGTCAGCCCACCGTTCGATGATGTGGAACAGGCCGGGATCGTTGAAATCCTCGGCGAAAGCGTAGGCCAGATTGCCACGCTCCTTGCGTGTCTCTTCAACCAGAGTGCGGGCCTCTCGGCGCAGCGCCGGCCGGTCATCCTCGTGCACGCGCACCCAGCCTTGAATCACGATCATTCTCGCCACCCCGTCGCATGCTCACCGTCCGCCTAAGACCGCTCAAGTCTAGGATCAAGCCACGGCTAACCCCATAGTCTGCGGTGGAACGATGACCGGCGCCGATAAGCCCGCCCTGCCTCCGCTGGATGGCTTGCCCCAAGAGGACGCCGCCGCGCCCGCGCTGAAAGGCGTGGAGGCAATCCGCGACGCGTGGCGGCGGCTGCCCAGCAGGCCCGGCGTCTACCGCATGATCGGCGCCGACGGCGAAGTGCTCTATGTCGGCAAGGCAAAAAACCTGAAGAACCGTGTCGCCATGTACGCGCAGGGACGCGGGCATACCAACGCAATTTACCGGATGATCAACCTCACCGCATCGCTCGAGGTAATCGTCACGGCGACCGAAACAGAAGCACTGCTGCTCGAGACCAACCTGATCAAGCGGCTAAAGCCGCGCTTCAACGTGCTGATGCGCGACGACAAGAGCTTTCC
>CAZHWA010000425.1:0-2834 GCA_964536175.1 uncultured Terricaulis sp.
TCGGCAGCGGGCGGTCCGGCGTGTAGCTCTCCAGCCGCGCCACCGCGCGCGGCGAGAGGACGATCATCCCGTGCGCCGCTTCCCCGCCCATCACCTTCTGCCACGAATAGGTGACTACATCGCATTTGGCCCAATTAATGGGCTGGGCGAATGCGGCCGATGTGGCGTCGTTGATGGTGACGCCTTCGCGATCGTCGGCAATCCAGTCGAAGTTCGGAATGCGCGCGCCCGATGTGGTGCCATTCTGCGTGAAGACGATGTCGGCCTCGCGCCGCGCCTTGGAAAAGTCCGGCAAGGCGCCGTAAGGCCGCGCCACGTGCAGCGTCGCATCGAGCTTGAGCGCCTTAGCGTCGGTCACCCACTCCTCGCCGAAACTCTCCCAGGCGAACACGTCGACCGGCTGGCAGCCCAGCATCGACCACATCGCCATCTCCACCGCGCCGGTGTCGGAGGCAGGCACAATCGCGATCCGGTGATCGGTAGGCACGTCCAGCAGCACGCGCGTGCGGTCGATCGCCTCTTTCAGCTTGGCTTTGCCCAGCCTGGAGCGGTGAGAGCGGCCGAGCGCCGCGCCTTCGAGCGCGGCCAGACTCCAACCTGGGCGTTTCTTGGTGGGTCCCGAGGAAAACCGGGGATCGGCCGGGCGCACGGCCGGCTTGGCGGGTGTGGTCATATTGTCTCCCATCCTTGCAGATGGGCGTCCGCCGTTGGGAGCGGATGGCCCGCTTACTGCCGTGCGCCTGTTCGGGGCGGATTGCAATACGAACGCACCGTTCTAAACGGGGGGCGAACAAATCGGGGAGTACGCGATGACGGACCAGGCCGGCGGGAAAGACCAAGAAGGCGTCATGACGGTCGTCGAGCAGGCGTTCCCGGGCAATGAAGCTCCGCCAGAACTCAGCGTCGGCATCGTCAGCTTGGTTGAACTCTGCCAGCTCGCCATGCCGGATCCTGCGGCCCTCGCACACGCAATCGAGAACGCCGGCTTCGGGGTGGGGCCGCAAGAGACTGCGGACGAAGTCGGCGCCTGGTTGGCGCTGGACCAGCGCGTGTTCTCCTTCGCGGTGCGCAACCTGCGGCACCGGCTATGGGGACGCGAACGGCATGAGGCGCCGGTGATGCTGCTGTTGAGCGAAGGCGAGAGCGATGAAGGTCCGGTCGTTTTCGTCTCCACGCTGTTCAGCGGCGCCGCGGAGGCCGACGCAATCAAGGCGGCGGCTCATGTCTCGAATAAACAGCCGCTCAATGGCGCGCAGGCTGTAAACAAGCAAGGCGCCAAGCTGCGCCGCGTGTTTTGGGACGTGGGCGGCGTAGACCACATTCGCGGCCTCTTGGTGTCCGGGCCGCAGAACGTAGATTCGTTCACCGGCATGCGCGCCATCACCGCCTTCAACCTCGTCAGCAAGCGGACTGCATAGCGCAATCGCGCAGTCGGCTACTTTCCAGTGACGACGATTCGCGGCGGCGACATTGGCTCGCTCTCCTCTCGCGGCGGCGCGGGATGAGAAGCGGGGGGGCGCAGCTGATCGATCGATTGGGCGGAGGGCGGCGCCGCCGCAACGTCGCCCTCGTGCTCAAGGCCCGGCAGCATCGGGTCTTCGAAGATCGCCGGCAATTGCTTTGCCTTGCGGGCGCGGCGCTTTTTCCGCTTGGGCGCTTCGGGATGCTCTTCGAGCCGATTGTGCAGCCGCGCCAGCGAGGGATCGAGTTCGCCGCGCAAATAGACTGCCACCTGCCCCAGCAGGCGGACGCTGGACAAGGTCTGGATCGCGCGCATGTAGCCGCCGCGCTTGGAGGCCTGATAGCCGACAACGCTCTCCAAATCGAGCCGGTCGCACCAATAGGGCGCAGCATCCGCGAACGCAGAACCGGTCACAGGATCTTCCTCAATGCCGACACTGGGACAGAAGAAGCGCTGCACGAAATCGTATGGCTTGGCCTCATCCGCCGGAGCGCTAACGACCAGCATGCCTTGGCGCGGACCGCGCACGAGCCGGTTGAGCGCGGCAATATCGGGTTTGAGCGCCGCCAGTATCGTCTCGTCCTCCACGACGACGTTGGCGTATTCGCCAATGAACGCATCGACGATCTCCGTGCCCAGCGCGCGCGCCAATTCCTCCGGCGCGGTCCAGGGCGTACGCTGTTTGCGCGGCAGATCGAGCGTGTAGCCCTCGGGCGTCGCGCGCACGATGAGCGCGCCCGCATGCGTGTCGAACACCACCACTTCCAGGTCGCGCTCGACCTCGCTCATGAGCATGGCGCCTGCAGCCAGCGTGGCGTGTCCGCACAGCGGCACCTCGGTCGCCGGCGTGAACCAACGGAGCTGGTAATTTCCCTTGAGTCCGGTGGGCACGACGAACGCGGTTTCGCTCAACTTGTTCTCGGTGGCGATCGCCTGCAGCACCGCATCCGGCAGCCAATGCTCCAAGGGCACCACGGCGGCCGGGTTGCCGGTGAACACACGGTCGGTGAAGGCGTGCACGATCCAGATTTTCATCGCGCACCAGATATGACCGTTACCGCCGGGGGGCGCCAGCGCGGGGCCGCATTACGGTGAACGGCGCTCGCCTTTCAGGCGAGCTTCAGCGCCCAATTGTGGCCCAATGGCCCGTGCCCCTGTCCCAGTCCCGGCGCATGCTGGATTGCCTGCATCAGGTAGCCCCTCGCCTTTTCCACAGCCGGCTCGACGGCTAGGCCCTGCGCCAGGTGCGCGGCGATGGCCGACGCCAGCGTGCAGCCCGTGCCGTGGGTGGCGCGGGTTTCGAGGCGGGCGCTTTCGAACACGCGATAGCCTTCGCGCGTCAGAAGCACATCGCGCACGATCTCGCCCGCGA
>CAZHWA010000426.1:0-2833 GCA_964536175.1 uncultured Terricaulis sp.
CGAGGTCGAGCGGGAGGAGCTGCTGACGTTTGGGCTCATGCCGGAGTTTGTCGGGCGGCTGCCGGTGCGTGCCACTCTCGAAGACCTCGATGAGCCGGCGCTGATGACCATCCTCACCGAGCCGAAGAACGCGCTGGTGAAGCAGTACCAGCGCATGTTCGAAATGGAGAACGTGCGCCTGACCTTCCCGGAAGAGGCGCTCCGCGCCATCGCCAAGAAGGCGATCGCGCGCAAGACCGGCGCGCGAGGACTGCGTTCCATCCTCGAAAGCATATTGCTCGACACGATGTTCGAGTTGCCGTCTATGCGCGGCGTCGAGGAAGTCGTGGTTTCTGCCGACGTGGTTGAAGGTCGGGCCAAGCCACTCCAAATCTACTCAGAGAGGCGAAACGGGCAGGAATCGGCTGGCTGAATACAGGCTTAACGGAAAGACGTTTCGCTGACGTCTTGAGCGGACGCTGCCTCGATTTCGCGCTTCCACATGGTTGTGTCTCCACGACACTTGAAGGGACCGGCGAACCCTTCCACATTTTCAATCGTTAAGGCTGCGAGCGCGAGGGGCGGGGTTCCCCTTCCCAGCGTCACCGCACCAAGGAGCAAGGTTGATGGCTGAGAGCCGCGTACTTCCCGTCCTGCCCCTGCGCGACATTGTCGTGTATCCGAAGATGGTCGCGCCGCTCTTCGTGGGCCGTGAGAAGTCCGTCCGCGCCCTCGATGAGGTGATGCGCAAGGACAAGCAGATCCTGCTGGCCGCCCAGGTCGACGCCTCCGAGGACGAGCCCGCGCCCGACCGCATCTTTACGGTCGGCACGGTCGCAACCGTCGTTCAACTCTTGAAGCTGCCGGATGGCACTGTACGCGTCCTGGTCGAAGGCGGTTATCGGGCGCGCATTCAAGCCTTCACCGACCGTGATGAATTCTTCGAGGCCGAAGTCGAGCCGATGGAGGAAGAAAGCGCGGACTCGCCAGAAGCCCGCGCCACGGCGCGCGCTGTGATCGATCACTGGGACAATTACGTCAAACTTTCACGCAAGACGCCGCCCGAAGTGCATCAGGCGATCGGGCAAATCAGCGAACCGGGTCGGCTCGCCGACTCCATCGCCGCGCACCTGACGGTGAAGATTCCAGATAAGCAGGCGCTGCTGGAGATGACCGATGTGGCCCAGCGCCTGGAGCGCGTACTCTCCCTCATAGAAGCCGAAATCGGCATGCTGCAGGTCGAGCGGAAAATCCGTAATCGCGTGAAGCGTCAGATGGAGAAGACGCAGCGTGAGTATTATCTGAACGAGCAGATGAAGGCGATCCAGCGCGAACTGGGCGACGGCGACGAAGGCCGCGAAGACATCAACGAGCTGGAAAAGCGCATCAAAGAGACAAAGCTCTCAAAAGAGGCGCGCGCAAAGGCCGAGGCCGAACTGAAAAAGTTGCGGCAGATGTCGCCGATGAGCGCCGAATCCACGGTCGTGCGCAACTATCTCGACTGGCTGTTGTCGTTGCCATGGGGCGTCAAGAAGAAGGTCAAGAAGGATATCGACGCCGCCCAGGTCATCCTCGATGAGGATCACTACGGACTGGAGAAGGTCAAAGACCGTATCCTCGAATACTTGGCCGTGCAGGCGCGCACCAGCAAGCTGCGCGGTCCTATCCTATGCCTCGTTGGCCCGCCCGGCGTTGGCAAGACGTCGCTCGGTAAGTCGATCGCCAGGGCCACGGGCCGCGATTTCGTGCGCATGTCGCTCGGCGGCGTGCGGGACGAAGCTGAAATTCGCGGCCACCGGCGCACTTATATCGGCTCCATGCCGGGCCGGATCATTCAGTCGATGAAGAAGGCGAAGTCGTCGAATCCGCTTTTCCTGCTCGACGAGATCGATAAGCTCGGCGCCGATTATCGCGGGGATCCGGCGGCGGCTTTGCTCGAGGTGCTGGATCCGGAGCAGAACTCCACGTTCAACGACCACTATCTCGAAGTCGATTACGATCTGAGCGACGTACTGTTCGTCACAACGGCGAACAGCCTCAACATGCCCCAGCCCTTACTGGACCGCCTGGAGATCATTCGCATCCCCGGATACACCGAGGAGGAAAAACTCGAGATCGCCAAGCGCCACCTGCTGCCGAAACAGTACGAGGCGAACGGTCTGAAGCCGGAGGAATTCAGCGTTACCGACGATGCGTTGCGCGACATCATCCGCCGCTACACCAGAGAGGCAGGCGTGCGTTCGCTGGAGCGCGAAATCGGCAACCTCGCGCGTAAGGCCGTGCGCGAGATCGAGCAGAAGAAGTCGCCGAAGGTTGAGATTACCGTCGACAATCTGCCTGACTATGCCGGTGTGTGGAAGTATCGCTACGGTGAAGCCGATCTCGAGGACCGCATCGGCGTCGTAACAGGGCTTGCATGGACTGAAGTCGGCGGCGACTTGTTGACGATCGAAGCGGTGTCGATGCCCGGCAAGGGCGTGATGACCGTCACCGGCAACCTGCGCGAGGTGATGAAGGAGTCGATTTCTGCCGCATCATCGTATGTTCGCGCGCGCTCGATAGCGTTCGGCGTCAAGCCGCCGGTGTTCCGCACACGCGACATCCATGTGCACGTCCCGGAAGGGGCCACGCCCAAGGACGGGCCCTCCGCAGGCGTTGCCATGGCGACGGCGATCGTGTCGGTGCTGACGCAAAACCCCATCCGCAAGGATGTGGCCATGACCGGTGAGATCACGCTGCGTGGACGGGTGTTGCCGATCGGCGGTCTCAAAGAGAAGCTGTTGGCGGCGCTGCGCGGCGGCATCAAGACCGTGCTGATTCCGAAAGATAACGAGAAGGATCTGGCCGACATCCC
>CAZHWA010000427.1:0-2823 GCA_964536175.1 uncultured Terricaulis sp.
CGTCGGCAAGGGCAGCCCGTACTCGTTCGCCGAAGCCGGCTTGTTGTAGTCCGCAGGCGCCCCTTCCGGGGGCGCCTTGCGTCTTGCCCCTATCCACACGTTCGCGATGCGCTCTGATGGTCGCGACTTTCGGAAGCTTGGAAGGCTTGTGGGATAGGCGACTGAACCGGCCTTTACCTGTTGAGAAGCACACCTTTGCATGGCAGAATCTGCATATTTTCTAGTTGCCAGCAACGCGAATGTCTGCCGTCACCGCCATCCAGTACACTCAGGACCAGATGCGCACGCTAACCGGCGTGTCCGTCGAAACGGTGCGGCATTGGCGCAAGACCGTGCCCTACTTGGCGTCCAAGACCGGGAAGGCTGCCCGATTCACCTTCGCGGATCTCCTAGGCTTGGCCGTTACCAATGAGTTGGTCAGCTCGTTGGGAGTGCACATCGCCACCGTCAGCGTCGGCGTTGACGCGCTCTTTCGGTTGCTGGGCACGAGTAGCGCATTGGCGCTGAATGGGTCCGTGGCGTTCGTGACGGCCACTTCGGCGACCCTGTGCGATATCGGCCCCGAGGGGATTGGACCGGCGCCGACGCAACCGACTCTCGTCATCCCGCTCGATCCGTTGATCATGCGGCTTCAGCAGCACATGCTGCCGATCGTCCCGACGCCGAGCCAGGCAGCGTTGCCGTTTCCACCCGAAGCTATCCGGAGTAGGGCGTGAACACTGCCACGCTGGAACAGGTGCTCGCCGCAACCGGCTACCTGCCGGACGGGCAACCCGCGCCCGGTCTTCGGTTGGGGGCCGAGGCGCAGTCCTCGCGCCACGGCCGCGTTTTTGTTCCGGACGCATTGTGGCGCAGCGCGTCGTCGTTGACCGTCTACTTCAAGTTTGAGCAAAGCGCGCCTGCAGACGATCTGGTCAGCCAGTGGCGACGAGAGGTCTGGAACGAGGGGTTCGCGCCGTTGCTGTGGGTGATCTCGCCGCAGCGTATCGACCTGTACAACGGTTTCGGCACACCCGCGAAAGAAGGCGATGCCCAGAGACATTTGATTCGGCGTTTCGAGAACATCGAAGCTTCGCTTCATGAACTGGACGAGTTGGCCGGCCGACTGGCGATCGAGACGGGCCAATTCTGGGCCCAGGTGCCGGCCATCGATCGCAAGACCAGCGTCGATCAGAAGCTCCTGTCTGACCTTGGATGTCTCGAACGCGATTTGGTCGCAGGCAATCTCGCGCGCGATGCGGCGCAGGCCTTGATTGGGCGCGTGATCTTCACCCAGTACCTGATTGACCGCGAGATCGTCAGTGCGGCGCGGTTGAAGCGGGTATGCGGCCGCACGGCGTTGCCGGCGATCCTGCGCGACCGGCCAGCGACCAGCAAGCTGTTCGCATGGCTGGCCCAGACCTTCAACGGCGATATGTTTCCGCCCTCGTCGGTGAAAACGACACCAGCAGCTCACCATTTGACGCGGGTTGCGGAGTTCCTGGAGGCTGTCGATCCTGAAAGCGGGCAACTCAGCTTCTTCCCCTACCAGTTCGACGTGATTCCGGTCGAGCTCATCAGCTCGATCTACGAGCAGTTTGCACATGCTGAGCCGCAGACTGGAGGAAAGCGCACAGAAGCGTTGCGAAACGGCGTGCACTACACGCGACTGTCCGTCGTCTCGCTGGTCCTCGATGAGGTCATGGATGGTCTATCTGGACGGGAGTCGGTGCTGGATTTGACGTGCGGCTCCGGTGTCTTCCTGGTCGAAGCGCTGCGGCGCTTGGTTCATCTTCGCTCGCAAGGTCAGCCGCCCACGAGGGAGCTGATCCGCTCGACGCTCTACGGGCAGGTGTATGGCGTAGACATTAGCGAAGCCGCGATTCGCGTCGCTGCGTTCAGCCTGTACCTGGCTGCGCTTGAGCTGGACCCTGACCCGCAACCACCGCAGTCCCTGAAGTTCCAGCCATTGATCGGCAGGACATTGCTCGTCGGTGACGCTCGTACTGTCGAACGTGATGGAGATGGCAAGGCCGTGCTGGCGACGCCGACAGGGCTGAAGCAGTTCGACCTTATCGTGGGCAATCCCCCTTGGAGCTTTAGGGGGCAGACAGGAACCGAAGCGCGGCGCAAGACCAGGGTTGCGGGCGTACCTGCGCAACCGCGCGGTGAAGGCTTGGATTTCGTGTTGCGAGCGGCGGAGTTCTCACATGAGAAGACCCGTTTCGGCATCATTCTTAGCGCGATGCCGTTCTTCAGCCGCAGCGGCACCGGCATGGCAGCAGCTCAGCATGTGATGCGAGCCGTGGCTCCGATCACCTTGGTAAATCTGTCCAATTTGTGCAGTTGGCTCTTCGCGACAGCGGCCATGCCCGCAGTGGTTCTCTTTGCCCGTCATCGACCGAAGCAGCGAACGGATCAGGTCACGGTCGTTCAGATCCCGTGGACGCCCAGCGGTGCAAGGACTCATTCGTTCGAGGTGGCGCCGAGTGACGTCATCACTTTGACACTCGACGAAATCCAAGAACAGCCGTTGAAGCTCAAGGCAGCAGCCGTTGGCCGGCGCCGTGACCTCCTATTGCTGGATGACTTGACTTCGGCCCACAGAAATCTGGGCGAGCAACTCTCATTACTCGACACTACCTTCCAGGTTGGATTGATTCGCGGGGCCCCAGAGAATCAGACGCGCGATGCTCGCCCGCTAAAAGGATTGGATCCTGAATCCGTGTTCGCTTAGCCGGAAATCCAGTCTAACGCTTTGATGCAATTGTACAATTACGCTTCCAACTCCTTCACCCAACCGACCATGCCGCGCTTCGAAGTCAAGCAATCCGCCAAGCTCAA
>CAZHWA010000428.1:0-2807 GCA_964536175.1 uncultured Terricaulis sp.
AGGTGGAGGTTCACTGGATGCGCGCCGTCGCCGACCCCGACGACAAGCGCGCCGATCTGATCTTCGAGGAGATGGTGAAAGGCGCCCCCCGTTGGGCCGTTGAGCAGTATGAAGGAGAGAATCGTCGCGACGATCAGCACAATGCCGGGCGCAGTGTCGCGGTCCCACCAGTGCTTCGACGACGTCATTCCAGAACCCTTCGTGCGCGCGGCAACCTAAAGCGTAAGCGCCGCGCCGCAAGCGAGCGCGACTTTCGTGCGTCAACGGTGAAAACGCGGCGGCGGTCGAGCCGGCGGCGCAACGAGCGCCGGCGCGCGGGTGAACGCAGCGCCGCTGTCCGGGGCTTGCAGTACAAGCAAGGCAAACAGGCGTTCGTCGGCGCAGACTTTTTCGTTCTGGCATACCGAGCGCAAGCGCACGCCGCCGGAAACGCCCTGGAGCCGATAGGGCACGAGCGCGACGGCATTGTCGACATTGCCGCCGATGGCGAGGATGGGGGCGCGTGGGCGATCGGTGGCGACGACGAGATCGCAATGCATGCCGGCTTCGCCGTCGGGATAGTTGCGGCGGTTGGCGAGGTCGGTGCGGTAGCCGGCGCGGCTTGAGCACAAGAGATCGCCGACGGCCGGGGCGATATCGGGCGCGCGCGCGTGATAGCGATGCGGCGCACCCCCATCGGCGGCGGCGATGGCGGCGTCGACATAATCGCGATGCGCCCAGGAGCGTCGAAAATCCGGGACGCCGCCTTCGCACATCAGCCAGGAGATGAACGCCGCCGACCAGGGCGTCTGCCAGCCCGGATTGGCGCGATATTCGCTCGCGCTCCATTGCCAGAGCGCATTGGCGTCTTCGATTTCATAAGCGCCGGTATCGGCGACATCGCCGCTGGGCACGCCCGAGAGCGCGGCCCAATAGCCGCCGATCGCCTGCAGCATGAGCGGATCGCGTTCGAAATAGGAGGAATCTCTCGCGTGCGAGAGTGGGAAGGCCTGGCGCAGCGGCCCGGCGTCGGCGCGCGGCGATAAAGGATAGCCGAAGCGCGCCCATTCCTGCGTCGCCAGATCGACTAGGCGCTGGCGCAGATCGCCCGCCTGCGCCGGCGCGCAGCGTTGTTCGCTATGCGCGGCGTAGCTGGGATATTGCAGACCGTTGGCGTGGTGGCGGAACACCACTTCGCCGCGGGTGAGCGGCGAGGTTTCAGCGCTGGCGGCGGTCGCTATCAGCAGCGCGGCGAACAGCAGGGCGATCGGTTTCATCGGGCCTTGGTGGCGTGCGGCGTGGGCGCGGGCAATAGGGACGAGCGCACTGTATGACTTCGCAGGTGCGAGCGGCGTGCGTACACGAGCAACGCCTCACGCCGCGGCTTTCGACGGCGCGACCACGCCATGCTCCCTAGTCAGCTGCGACTGACAGCTTCCCCGTCGAGGGGGAGAGGCGGGCGCACTCCTTGGGGCGAAGAAAACGGGCGGAGCTGGGAGCTCCGCCCTTGAAGTCTTTTCCAGAGCCGCCGGCGAGGACGCCGGCGGTCCAAGATTCATGGACCCCGGAATGGACTGGGTGTGGCCCATCTCCGGGGTGACGCGCAGTGGCGCGTTAGAAGTCCATGTCGCCCAGGCCGCCCATGCCGCCGCCGGGCATGCCGGCGCGGGCTTCTTCTTTCTTCTTCGGCGATTAGGCAACACTAAAGCGCGAGTTGGTAGCGGAGCGCATCTTCCAGCGTCGCCATCTCTGCGGCGTTTGCCGCGCCCGCAAGTGACACTAGGCGGGTCTTCGAAACCGTGCGGATTTGATCGGCGAGGGCCTTGGACGGCCTGCCGTTCAAGGTCACCCGTGCTTCCCATGGATACACACGAGAGGGATTGGCGCTTGTCATTGGCGCGACCTGCACGCGGGTCTGCGCGCGATTGGAGGCGTCGTTCGATATGACTACGCATGGTCGGCGCTTCTTGATCTCGCTGCCGACGGTGGGATCGAGATTGACCCACCAGATTTCGCCGCGCTTCACGTGGCGTCGTCCAACGCTTCGTCTGCGGGAAGTTCGTCCCAGTCGGCGAGCGTTTCGAGACGATCAGAATCGTTTTCGGCTTCGCGATAGAGCGCCTCTGCTGCGGCGTCATCGACGTATGGGCGCGCCAGCCGATCGATAAAGCTGGAGATGCGACGTGCGCCGATGCGACGGTGCAAACCCTCGTAGACTTCATCGGACACAGTGATGGTGAGCTTTTTCATATACGTATAGTAATACGTATTGGGCGACTTGGCAAGAAAGAGGGCGGAGCCGAAGCTCCGCCCTTGAAGTCTTTTCCAGAGCCGCCAGCGAGGACGCCGGCGGTCCAAGATCATGGACCCCGGAATGGACCGTGTGTGGCCCATCCGGGGTGACGCGCCGTGGCGCGTTAGAAGTCCATGTCGCCCATGCCGCCCATGCCGCCGCCCGGCATGCCGGCGCCGCCCTTGTCCTTCTTGGGCGCTTCGGCGATCGAGGCTTCGGTGGTGATGATGAGGCCGGCCACCGAGGCTGCGTCCTGCAGCGCGATGCGCACCACCTTCACCGGGTCGATGATGCCGGCTTTCAGCATGTCGACGTATTCTTCGGTCTGCGCGTTGAAGCCGTAGTTCTCGTCCTTCGACTCGCGCAGCTTGCCGACAACGATCGAGCCTTCGACGCCCGCGTTCTCGACGATCTGGCGGATCGGCGATTCGAGCGATTTCTGCACAATGCGAATGCCGACATTCTGGTCTTCGTTGTCGCCCTTGACGTTGAGCTTGAAGGCCGCGCGCAGGAGCGCCACGCCGCCGCCCGGGAC
>CAZHWA010000429.1:0-2805 GCA_964536175.1 uncultured Terricaulis sp.
AGCGCCACGTCGAACTCGCCCGGCGGCGGGATGGCGCCGGGAGTCGAAGGCGCGCCGGGACTGACCGGAGCATTCGTACAGGCCGCAAGCGTCGCGGCGGCGGCGGACATGAGCAGAGTGCGGCGGTGCATGAGGCCCTCCCTCGTCACTGCCACCATGGCCCCGCCGTCGAGCGGGCGCAAATGCGAATGCTCAGTTCCAGGCCGAGAAGAACGCAGTGTTCTGGGCGCGCGCTTCGTTTTCGAGCAGCCCGAACTCGACCGTAATGCCCGCGGCCTGGAGGCGCTCTATGCCGACACCCGAAGCGAACGGATGAGGATCGCGCGCTGCGATAACCACGCGCGAAACGCCCGCTTCGACAAGGCGGTCGGCGCAGGACATCGCCCCGGTGCTGCGTTTGGCGCACGGTTCGAGCGTGACGTAGGCCGTCGCGCCTTGCGCGGCTGAACCGGCCTTCGCAAGCGCAAGCTCTTCGGCGTGTGGACGCCCGCCCTCGGCCGTGGCGCCTTCTGCGATGACGGCGCCGTCCTTCACGATCACGCAGCCGACTGTTGGATTGTCGCCGGTGCGCCCGATGTTTGGCGCGGCGAGCGCCAGGGCCCGGCGCATATGGTCCGCGTCGCTCACGCAGGCCGCGCTGGAAGCTTCTCGGCCCGCGATTCATCAAGGTAGCGGGCGGAGAGCGGCTTGAGAGACGCGTCGAGCTCGATCAGCAACGGATTGCCCGTCGGCATTTCCAGGCTGACGACTGCATCGTCCGACATCTCGAACAGATGCTTCATGATCGCGCGCAGCGAATTGCCGTGCGCGGCGATGATGAGATGCTTGCCGGCTTTGAGATCGGGAGCAATGGAGTCGTTCCAATAGGGCAGCACGCGCTCCAGCGTCGTCTTGAGTGACTCCGTGCGCGGCAAATCGGACACGCCGGCGTAGCGGCGATCCTTGCTGAAATCGAACTCACCGCCGGGCTCGAGCGGCGGCGGCGGCGTGTCGTAGCTGCGCCGCCAGATCTTAACCTGCTCTGCCCCGTGCTTTTCTGCCGTCTCGGCTTTGTTGAGGCCGGTGAGCGCGCCGTAGTGGCGCTCGTTCAGCCGCCAGCTTTTTTCCACGGGCAGCCAAATGAGCTTAGCCTGCTCGAGCGCGATGTTGCCGGTGCGGATGGCGCGCGTGAGCACGGACGTATGCATTTTGTCGAATGGGACGCCGCTTTGGGCGAGCAGGCGCCCGGCGAGCAGGGCCTCCTCCTCCCCGCGCGGAGAGAGGTCCACATCGACCCAACCTGTGAAGCGGTTCTCCAGATTCCACTGGCTTTGGCCGTGGCGAAGCAAAGCTAAGTACGTCATGCGCCTCCAGTTTCAGCCAGAGGGGGCGCCGTCAAGACCGGGCCGCTTTGCGGGGGCAACGGCAGCGGCTAAACCCGCCCCCATGCGACACTGGATTTTCCACCCGCTGATCTTCTACCCGCTGGCCATCCTGATTGCGGGGCTGGTGATCGCGCTCAGCCTCAAGCCCTGGGCCTGGCCGCGCGAACCCGCTCCGGTGGCGGCCGAGCGCGTGGAAAACTCCCTCGTGTTCGCGGGCGAGGGCTTCAACTCGCCGGATGTCGGCGCCGAACAGGAGATGACCGTGGTGCGGGACTTCTGGGGCCAGGCCCAGTCCATCCGCATTGCGCAGAAGCCCGGCCAGCCGCCGCCGACGCCGGCGGAACAGGGGATGCGCATCCTGCTCACGCCCGAGGACGCGGCGCTGATCGAGGACCGGCCGGTCACCGTGGAGGTCAGCTACAATCCCTTGCCGATCAATGCGGCGTCGGCGCTTGCCGTGAGCGTTCAGGGCATCGGCCCGGCGGAATGGATCAGCCAGCCCGCGCCGCCCCAGCCTTCGACGCTGCAGTTCGAGCTGCCCCCGCAATTTGCCGTCAACGCCATCGGCCTGCGCGCGCTGAGCGAGTCCGGGGACCAAGCCTATGGGCTCGAAATCACGCGCGTTCGCGTTACGCCGCACCCCTAGAGAGCGTCGGCCGATTGCACTTTTCCGACTTTTCGCTCAAACCGCCCCATCCTCCCAAGCCGACAACGGAACCGAGCCATGTTGCCTGCGCCCCGCGCAAGCCTCAAAGCCAATAGCGCTGAATTCGAAACGCTGCCGCTGGTGAAGCCGACAGGGTTTCGCGAATACGACGCGCGCTGGTGGTTCGGCATTCCGGGATCGGACAAGGCGCCGGAGCTGAACCTTCTGGGCGTTCAGGCGCTGGGGCTTGGGCTGGGCACGCTGATCCATGAGTTCGGCGTCGCGCCGCGCATCGTGGTCGGGCACGACTTCCGCGCCTATTCGATGTCGATCAAGCAGGCGCTGACCATCGGCCTCACGCAGGCGGGCATGGAGGTGAACGACATTGGCCTTGCGCTCTCGCCGACCGCATATTTCGCGCAATTCGCGCTCGACATTCCCTGCGTGGCGATGGTGACGGCGAGCCACAACGAAAACGGCTGGACCGGCGTGAAGATGGGCGCTGACCGGCCGCTGACGTTCGGGCCGGACGAAATGGGACGGCTGAAGGAAATCGTCCTCGCGGGCGCGTTCAAGCCGCGCGCGGGCGGGGCCTACAAGCGCATCGAGGAGATGCGCGAGCGCTACATCGCGGACGTCGCGTCGCGCACGAAGCTCTCCCGGCCCATCAAGGTGGTGGCGGCGTGCGGGAACGGGACTGCCGGCGCGTTCGCGCCCGAAGCGCTGCGGCGCATGGGCGCTGAGGTGATCGAGCTGCACACGCAGCTGGATTGGACGTTCCCCAACTACAACGCC
>CAZHWA010000430.1:0-2799 GCA_964536175.1 uncultured Terricaulis sp.
CACCCCGCCGCCAAACGCGACCACGAGATCGCGCCGGCCGACGCCTGCCTTTAGCAGCGTGGCGAGCACCTCCTGCAAGCCTTTGTAACTCTTGGTGTCCTCACCCGGCCTAAGCTTCACCTGCTTTACCAGCTCGATCCCACCGGCCTGCAGTCCTGCTTCGAGTGCGCCGCCGTGAAGCTTGGCGACAGTCTTGTCGGTAACGACGAACACGCGTTTGGACGGCGCGAACGGCGCAATCAGTTCGCCGGCGCGTTCCAGCAGGCCCGCGCCGACATGAATGTTGTACGAGCGCTCGCCGAGCGAGATGTGGACTGTGGAGGTCATGTGCGTTCGCCCACGTCCCCTCGCGGGGCCGGCGCAGGGAGTGGGGAGCGATGTGCAGCGCGCCATGATTGGAGAATGCACGGGCGGCCGCTCCGAACGCCTTGCGACGCCCGGGCATCGGCACGCTCCCCCTCCCCTGCCCCTCCCCCGCAAAGGGGGAGGGGTGCGCGTTGGCCTGCGATGCTCATGGCTGCTTCGCCAAGTGAGCGCGTAGCGCCGCGAGGATCGCGACCACGGCCGTATTGTGGGGCGTGTTAGCGGTGTCCACGGTGAGGTCAGCTTCGGCATAGATCGGATAGCGCTCATCGATCAGCCGCTGCATCACCTGCTGGGGGTCCTCCTCCTTCAGAAGCGGACGGTGATCGCGTTTCAACACGCGCTTCATCAACACATCGAGCGGCGCCCGCAGCCAGATGGTGATGGCGTGCTCTTTCATGAGCGCCCGGGTGTTGGGATTGATGAAGGCGCCGCCTCCGGTCGCCAGCACGTGCACGGGCCCGGCCAGCAGGCGCGCAATCACCTGCCGTTCGCCGCGTCGGAACTCGCACTCGCCCCGCTCCGCGAAAATATCCTCGATGCTCCGCCCCGCAGCGTCGACAATGGCGTCGTCGGCATCCACGAAGGGCAGCGAGAGAGCCTGAGCCAACCGGCGGCCGACGGTGGTTTTTCCCGCCCCCATCAGCCCCACCAGGGCGACAGTTCGCGGCGGGGCAAGGCCGCGCGCCAGCCGGCGTAGCTCGGCGGCGGCGTCCGGACGCTCACCGAGATCGCTGCTGTCCGCGCGGCTCACGAATCACCTCAAAAAAGCCTGCGCAATTAACCGCAGGACGGAACTGGAAACTCGCCACATTTTGGGGGCAATCTCGCCCGCTCGCAACGGCAGGGGCCAACGAAGCGATGTATCGACGAAGAAGACGCCGCAGCGCATTCGCCCGGCGCACGCCGCCGCAGGTGCGCCTGGCCGTGATCGGCCTGGGCGTTGTCGCCATCGTTGCGCTCTTTGCCTTCTTCATCCGACAAGCCGACGTGCTCGCGCCCGAACCGCAAGAGATCCGCGTCGAGCTTGGGGACGCCTTCAAGGAATGACGCTCATGGTTTCTCGTACTTTGGCGATCGTTGCGGCGTTCACCATGTTGACGCCGTTGGCGCAGGCGCAAAGCAACCTGCCGGCGCCGGTCGAACAAGCGCAGCTGAGCGAACTCGATGGCTGGAGCGTCAGTGCGCTGTCGCGCGCAGACGGAGCGCTTGAGCCAGATTTGTGGGCGCGAAGCGATCCGGCGTTCGTCGCCGCCGTGTTCGCCCGGCTGCCGGCTACGTACGAGTCGCCCGCTATGCAATCGCTCGCGCGGCGGGTCTTGTTCTCCGGCGGCGCCGCCCCCCGCGGTGCGACCGTCGAGCACGCCCGCGGCCGCTTCGAAGCGCTGGGCAAGATGGGCGCCGCCGACGAACTCGCCACGCTGGCGGCCGGCGCAGGCTCAGCCAGTGCGGATCCCGCCATCGCCATGTTTGCAGCCCAAGCCGAACTCGCCCGCGGCCGGCGTGCTGAAGCCTGCCAACGCGGGCGCAACGCCAATGCGGGCGAGACGCCGCCCCCATTTCTCTTGCGCCTTCGCGCGTATTGCGCAGCGGTCACCGGCGATCGCGCAGCAGCCGATCTGGCGCTGGAGCTTGCGCGAGCGCAAAACGCCGCCGATGCTTGGTACACCGGCGCGGTTGCCTCCGCGGCCGGTGCGCCCGGATCGCGCCCGCCGGCGGCGAATTACGACAACTCGCTGTCGGCGCAGTTGTCGATCGCCGGACAGCTGCGTCCTGGCGCTAATGCGCTCAACGGATCTTCCACGCTCGCGCTGGTCGCACTCGCGCGCAACGAAACCGCGCCGCAGCCTCAGCGTGCGCAGGCCGCGGCGCTTGCGTTCCGCCGCGGCGCGATCGACGCCCAGGAAGCGCGCACCATCCTCACGGCGACGCCGGCCGAAATCACCTCGGCGCTGCCGCCGCTCACGACGACGCTGCGCCGGCTGCAAGAGGCCAATCAACTCCCGGCCGATCCATCGGCCACCCCCGCGGCAGGTTCGCCGGTGGAACTCGCCAAAGCGTCGGCCATCGCCGACGTGTTGCGTCAGGCGAGCACACCAGCCGATTTCAGCGCTACGGCGCGCTTCTTTCAGCAGGATATCGTTGCCCTGCAGACCGCACCCGACGCCGCTGCCGCACTCTTGTTCGCGCGCGCCGCCATCAGCGCAGGCGACATACGCAATGGCCAGCGCCTCGTCGCGAGCGCGCGCCAAGCTGGCGTCGACGAAGCTGTGCTGGCGCCGCTGGATGCAGCATTGTTAGCGCTGCGCGGCCCGCGTGGCGAACAAGCGACAATGGCGTTGCAACGACGCATTGATCGCGGCGCCAGCCAGCCGCGCACGGCGGCGCGCGACGTGGCGATCTTGGCCGCGCTCGGCGCGCCGGTGAACGGAACGA
>CAZHWA010000431.1:0-2794 GCA_964536175.1 uncultured Terricaulis sp.
GGCAGCGGCGAGAAGAACGACCAGTGCGGCTCGAACGGCACGTGGCTGTGCGCCTGCTCCACATTGGCGACGATGTTGGCATGGGAAAGCACCGCGCCCTTCGGCGCGCCGTACGAGCCCGAGGTGAAGAGAATGACGCCCGTATCGTCCGGATTGGCTTTCGCCGCGAACACACGCGGCCAAAGCCCTTTGACGAGCGCGATGACCTTGTCGCCGAAATCGATCGATTTGCGGACATTTTCCAGGTAGATGAGCTTGGCGAACTTCGACAGTTCCGCCTCAAGCGCCTCCAGCTTGGCCAGTTGAATGAAGCGCCGCGACGTCAGGATCTTTTTCACGTTCGCCGCTTGGCACGCGGAGCGCAAATTCATCGCGCCCGCTGTGAAGTTGAGCATCGCGGGCGTGCGGCCGATCGCGTGCAGCGCAAAGAACGTCACCGTACAGCCGACACCTGTCGGCAGCATGACGCCGGCCGTCTCGCGTCGCTTCACCAGCGTGTCGAGCTTGCCGCCAAGCGCGAATGCAGCGCGCACGATGTCGTCGTACGAAAGAACGCGGCGCTCGTGATCTTCGAGAATCTTGAACTTGCCGCCCTTGGCGTCGCGCGCGCGGAGCAAAGCCTCGAACAAGGTCACGCGTGTGCGCGCCAGCTCGAACGGTCGATGCGTCATGAACCTGGTGCCTCCGTCCTGACCCGCCTCGAGCGCCCTCTGAGGAGGAAGGACGCTGACCCCGTGATTATTGTTTCACGGTTGTAACAGAAACTAGCGGCGCAATTCGGGCCGGGCAAGCCGCTCGGCCATTAACGCTTCGCTCACGCAACGGAGGAATCCGCTCTGGACATTGCGGCCGCAGGCGCGGAGGATCATGTTGGCGCCGTGACGACATTGATCGATTTGCGCCAGAGAGGCGAAGCGGTCCGGCCGCGCCATCCCGAAAAGCAGGGCAGGCCCGATGCGCCAAGCCCGCGCAAGCCGGACTGGATCCGGGTCAAAGCCCCCACCAGCGCCGGCTACCACCAGACCAAGGAGCTGGTGCGCGAACTCAAGCTACATACGGTCTGCGAGGAGGCGGGCTGCCCCAATATCGGCGAGTGCTGGAGCGTCAAGCACGCCACCTTCATGATCCTCGGCGGCATCTGCACCCGCGCCTGCAGCTTCTGCAATGTCGCCACCGGCAAGCCCGGTCCGCTCGACCCAAACGAGCCGGAGAATGTGGCCTATGCGACCGCGCAGATGGGGCTGAAGCATGTGGTCGTCACCAGCGTCGACCGCGACGACCTCGACGACGGCGGCGCCGATCATTTCGTGCTCACGATCGAGGCCATCCGGCGCGCCGCGCCTGACACCACAATCGAAATCCTCACGCCCGACTTCTTGCGCAAGCCGGGCGCAGCCGAACGCGTCATCGACGCCAAGCCAGACGTCTTCAACCACAACCTTGAAACCGTGCCGCGGCTCTACCACTCGATCCGCCCGGGTGCGCGCTACTACCAGTCGCTGCGTCTGCTCGACTCGGTGAAACAGCGCGATCCGCAGCAATTTACCAAGTCCGGCCTGATGGTCGGCCTTGGCGAGTCGAGGGATGAAGTGCTGCAGGTGATGGACGATTTGCGCGTCGCAAACGTCGATTTCCTCACCATCGGCCAATATCTGCAGCCGACCAAGAAGCATGCGCCGATCGACCGCTTCTGGACGCCGGATGAGTTCAAGGCCCTTGAAACCATCGCCTACGCCAAGGGCTTCCTGATGGTCTCTGCTTCGCCACTCACGCGATCCTCGCACCATGCCGGCGAAGACTTCGCGCGCCTCAAGGCCGCGCGCCAAGCGCAAGCCCCGGCCTGATGGCGCGCACCACGATCAAGGCTGAGCGCATTCTTCCATACCCGCCGGCGGACCTGTGCCGGTTGGTCGGCGACGTGCGCGAATATCCGCAATTCATTCCCTGGCTTCAAAGCCTGCGCATCGTAAGAGAAGAGCCGCGGCCCGGAGGAGGCTGGGAAGGCGTTGCCGAAGCGGTGGTCGGCTGGAAGGCCATCACCGAACGTTTTGCCACCACTGTGCGCTGTGAGCCGGCCAAAGGCGAAGTAGATGTGGCGCTGGTCAGCGGACCGTTCCACGCCCTCGACAATTCCTGGCGCTTCGAGCCGCATGACCACGGCGCGCGCGTGCGCTTTTCCATTTCCTATCAGTTCAAGAACCCGGTGCTGAATGCACTGGTCGCCGCCAACAAGGACAAGGTCGCCTCGCGCGTAATGAGCGCGTTCGAAAAGGAGGCGAGAAGAAGGCTTGGCCCGCGACGGCTTCCGGCAAACTCAGGCTGATGCGAGCCGCCCCACTGGCAAGAGCTGGCAGCCCATCCTGTCCAAGGCAACACCAGCCGGCGAGCACTTAGTCGAGCAGCTTCTGAATGAGTGCGATCGCCGCCAGAGCGCTCTCGGTCTGAACTTCGTTACGTCCAACATGGCCGAAGCGATGCTCTTCGTGCAGCCGCGCCTTGCCGCAGCGATGTGCACGAGGCCAACCGGCTTCGCTTCGCTGCCTCCGCCGGGTCCAGCGATGCCGGTCACCGCGACAGCAAGATCGGCGCGGCTGTGCTTCAAGGCGCCGTCCACCATCGCCAGCGCCACCTCCTGACTGACCGCGCCCTTGCACTCGATCAGCTCGGCCGGCACGCCCAGCATCTCGGTCTTGGCTGCGTTGGAATACGTGACGAAGCCGCATTCCAGCACCGCCGAGGCGCCGGGAATCGCGGTGATGACGGCAGCGATCAGCCCGCCCGTGCAGCTTTCGGC
>CAZHWA010000432.1:0-2789 GCA_964536175.1 uncultured Terricaulis sp.
CCAGGCGCAGCCCGCATTCGGATGCTGTCGTGCGGAGCCGATCTTCAAGGTGCGCGATCGAACGCGATAGCAGGAAGAAGGCGCCGCTCGCTTCGCTATTGTGCAAGGGATAGAGAAGGTCCGGCCGTGTTGTGTCGATGGCGCCTTGAAATGCGACGCTCTCTGGCGACTGGCGAAGGTACGAATAGCCGTCGACTTGGAGCGGAAAATTGTAATCTGGCTGCCGATCGATGGGCGGCCGAAAGAAATGCTCAAAGTAGTTTTCAGGCCTCAAAGGCCTGTGAAGCCAGCCTTCGTTAGCGACGAGTCCGTCGGGGTCGATAGGATCGACAAAGTGCCACGTGGTATCGAGCGAACGGCGCAACCGGTCATTGTTCGCGAGGAGGTGCGTTAAAAGATCAATTGTGAGTGAGCCGTAAGGTTCATTGGCGTGAACGCCAGCGACCACCAAGGCTGATTTTGCCCCGCCGTGAAGGGATATCAGATGGATCGGGCGGCCGGATCGGCTGTGGCCCAGAAGTCTTGTTGTAAAGAGGCGCCCGTGACGTCGCAGCAAACGGCCGCGCCGCTGGTCGATTTCGCCCAGCGTGAGGAACCGGTGGTATGAGTTGGCCCGCGAAAGCAGGGCCGCGAGCACTGGATTCTGGGCCGCGTCGGACGCCGTGGCGGGTGTTGGACGAAGCAGCGCCGCAGCGCCAGCGCCGAGCATCAGCCGGCGGGACAGAACGCAATTCATACTAATAAAGAGAAGACACTCGTTTTATGGAGTCAAGCTATGCTAGGGTCCGGGAGCAGGAAATACGATGCCAAAGCGTGACCGAGCTTATATGGCCGAGCGCCGCGACGAGATCATCGACGCGGCCATTGAGTGCTTGATGAAGCACGGACTGGTTGGCTTTTCGACGACAGCGCTCTGCAAAGAGGCGGGCATCAGCATGGGCGCGCTCTACACGCACTTTCACACCAAGGACGACGTGCTTGGCGCTATCGCGGAACGTACTGCCCGGCAATGGCGCGGCGTGTACGATTTTCACAATGCTGCTGAAATGAGAGCGCGGCTGCTGAACCTAGCCGATAGGGTGTTTTCTAGTGCGGATAATCAGAAATTCAGGGTCGACGTTGAGCTCATCCTGGCAGGACTGAACGATGAGCGTATTGCCGCGGTGTTTCGCGATCAAATGGAAACGCGCGAACTCACGAGTGCGCTCGCCCGCCTGGTCCGTGTTGGCGAACTCAAGGGCGACGTCGATCCACACATTGCGGCGACCGCGATTGTCAGCCTCCTGACTGGCGCGCACATGTTTCGCCTGATGGGCGCGCAATCATCTGCCCCGTTTGCGGGCGCAATGGAGCTTTTGCTCAAGGCCATCATCGGTCCGGAAAAATAGTTTCGGCCGCCATTGTCGCTTGACATCATAAAAAAGAGCGGTCTCTCTGCATTAAAGGCAAACGGGGAGATTGCAAGATGGTGCGTCAGGGGCGGCTCAAGGGCCTGGTTTGGACGGCGATTATACTTGGCTTGCCCGCGCAGGCTTTTGCTCAGGTAGAGCTTTCTGAAGAGGAAATCGTCGTCGTCGGCACGAAGACCGGACAAGCCATCGCAGACATTGCCGGATCTGCGAGCTCGCTGTCGGGCAGGGATCTTGAGGGCCTCGGCGCAGAGGGTGCGGGCGACTATCTGGCTCACGTGCCTGGGGCGACGTTCAATGCGCAAGCGCCAGGCTACTCGACGATCACGATTCGGGGCGTGAACACCACGACGAGCTTTGCCACCGTCAGCCAGGGCACGACAGGCGTCTACATAAATGATGTCCCGCTGACGGACCCTTACTTTACCGCTGGTACACCTGACATAGACACTTTCGACGTCCGCGACGTTCAGGTTTTTCGCGGGCCGCAGGGCACATTGTTCGGCTCATCTTCTCTGGGCGGGGCGGTCAATTACGTGGCCCGGCAGGCGAATACGGACAGTTTCGATTCGGCATTTGAGGGCACGCTTTCCTCTACCAGTGAAGCGGACGATCTCAATTCCGCCGCGCGCGCAATGGTCAATCTGCCAATCGTCGATGGCCGCTTCGCCGTTCGCGGCGTGGCCGCCTATCGCAACGAAGCGGGCTATATCGACAATACGGGGACCGGCGAAACCGACGTTAACACTACTGAAGTGCTCGGCGGCCGGCTTAGCGCTGTGCTTGACGTCTCGAACAGGACCGAACTCAGCTGGCTTAGCCTCTACCAACAAATCGAGACAGGCGACCAGGGTTACGTCAATGCCGATCTCGCGGACTTAACCAAGTCCACGAACGTGGCCGAGCCGAGCGAAACCACAGTGCAAATTCACAGCCTTCGGCTCGATCACGACTTCGGCTTCGCCAACTTCACGGCGTTGGTTAGCGCTCACACAAAAACCGGCGCCGTCACCGGCGATTTTCAGCGGTTCGGTGTGTTTGGCTTCGTCAATCCCTACATCGCCAATGACGCGCGATCAGAAGGAATGACCTTCGAAGCGCGACTAGCTTCTGATCCTAATGCACGACTTCGCTGGCTGATCGGGGCGATGCGCGACGATACAAATATCGACGTCAGCGAGTTTGCCTTCTCAGACAATTCATTCGCGGTAGCGGAGGCGCTCCTTGGGCCGGGCGGCGGCGCGGCCGCCACCGATGGCGCTATTTGGGGCAGCACGCTCGGTGCATTCGAAGGTTCGGAGACCGCCTTGTTCGGTGAAGTAGGCTACACATTTGCGGACACAGTTGAAGTCACACTGGGCGGGCGCTTGTTCGAGACCG
>CAZHWA010000433.1:0-2789 GCA_964536175.1 uncultured Terricaulis sp.
CTGCGAGTTTGCCGCCATGAAAGCCGACCGCCCCAAGGATGGGCAATGAGCGCAAAAATCCATCCGACAGCTGTGGTCGACAAGAGCGCTGAGTTCGGCCCCGGTGTTGAGATTGGCCCGGGCTGTGTGATCGGGCCCAACGTAAAACTGGGCGAGGGAACGCGCCTCATCGCGCATGTATTCATCGAGAGCCATACCGAGATCGGCCGCGCCAACACCGTCTTCCCGTTTGCCGCGCTCGGCGGCACGCCACAGGATCTCTCCTATAAGGGCGAACCGACAAAGCTTGTAATCGGCGACGATAACGTCATTCGCGAACACGCGACGCTGCACCGCGGCACGGTGCGCGGCCGGTCCGTGACCCGCATCGGCAGCGACTGCCTCATCATGGGCAATTGCCACGTCGCCCACGACTGCATTGTCGGCAACAGCGTCATCATGGCCCAGACCGCCACCATCGGGGGCCATGTGCAGGTGGGCGACTTCGCATTCCTCGGCGGACTCTCCGGCGTGCACCAGCACGGACGCGTGGGCCGACATTCGTTTGTCGGCGCCTCGGCGTTGATGACCACCGACCTCATTCCTTTCGGTTCGGCGATTGGCAATCACGCCCACCTTGGCGGCCTCAATGTCGTCGGCCTCAAACGCCGCGGCTTCACGCGAGAGCAAATCCACGATCTCCGCGCCGCCTACCGGCTGCTGTTCGCGGAAGAGGGGACATTCCAGGAGCGTCTTGAGGATTGCGCGGAAATCTATGCGAACAATCCGCATGTGATGGAGATCGTGGAGTTCGTGCGCGCCGATGCCGCGCGCCCGCTCTGCATGCCGCGAGACTGACGATGGCGGACTTGCGCAAGCTGGGCATCATCGCGGGCGGGGGCGATCTTCCGGTCGTCCTGGCCGAGCACTGCGCGGCAAGCGGTGCGCCATATTTCGTTGCGCGCGTGGCCCCGTACGCCGATCCGCGTCTGGAAAAACACCCGGGAACAACCGACGGGCTCGGCGCCATGGGGGCGCGCATCGAAGCCCTGCGCAACGCCGGCTGCGATGCGGTTGTGCTGTTGGGCCAGGTGCCTCGGCCGAATTTCGCGGCGCTCGATTTGGACGAGGGCGCCCGCGCCATGCTCCCGGCCCTGCTCGCTGCCGCGCCGCAAGGCGATGATGCTTTGCTGCGCGCGTTGCTGGCTGAGCACGAGCTGGCCGGCTTTCGTGTGCTGGGCGCGGAGGAGGCGATGGCAGACTTGCTGGCGCCGCCTGGGATTTGGGGCGCGCATGCGCCGGTCGCGCACATGAACGATCTGCGCTTGGCGGCTAAGGTCGCCGCGGCGATTGGCGCGTTCGACATCGGCCAGGGTGTCGTCGCCGCGAAGGGCCTGATACTCGCTGTCGAGGCCCAGGAAGGGACCGACGCCATGCTGCGTCATGTGGCCGAGTTGCCGCAGACATTGCGCGGCGCGCCGGGTGCGCGCCACGGCGTGTTGGTCAAACGGCCCAAACCGATTCAGGAGCGCCGTATCGATTTGCCCACGATCGGCGTGCGCACCATTGAATGCGCAGCCGAGGGCGGGCTCGCCGGCGTTGCTGTGGAGGCAGGTGGGGCTCTCGCTGTGCGCCGTGACGAGATCGTCGCGGCCGCCGACCGGCTCGGCCTTTTCGTGTACGGCTTCAGCCCAGAGGAAGTGGACGCGGCTTGAGCGGACGGATCTTCCTCGTCGCGGCGGAGTCTTCGGGCGATGCGCTCGGCGCCGATCTCGCCCGTGCGCTTAAGGAATCCGATCCGAACCTTGAATTGATGGGTGTCGGGGGTGCGGCGATGGCGGAGGAAGGCATCGCCAGCAGTGCCGATATCTCAGGCCTTGCCGTACTCGGTTTTGTGGAGGGGCTGCTCGCTTACGGCCGCGTCAAGCGCGCCGTGGCGGAAACTGTGGCGGCCATATTGGTCGCTAGACCGGACGTCGTGGTGTTGATCGATTCCTGGGGCTTTACCCTGCGCGTCGCGCAAGCCGTGCGCACGGCGGCCCCCGACATCAGACTCGTCAAGTATATAGGCCCTCAGGTATGGGCGACGCGTCCGGCGCGGGCCAAGACACTTGCCGCAACGGTCGATCACCTCATCTGCATCCATGAGTTCGAAGCCCCGTACTACGCGCCGTATGGGCTGGCGTGTACGGTGGCGGGCCATCCCGCACTTGGTAGATACAAGCCCGGCGACGGGCCGGCGCTGAAGGCGCGGCAGGGATTCAAAGCGAAAGACCGTGTTGTGCTCGTGCTGCCAGGCAGCCGAGCGGCGGAGGTGCAACGCATCGGACCGACCCTCTGGCGCGCGGCGGAGATGCTCGAACGCGATCGCAGCGATGTCCGCCTGCTCGTGGTCGCCGCGCGCGATGTACGCAAAGCCGTAACCGCGCAAGCGCCGCCGGTCGCGCGCATTGTGGGTGAGCGCCAGAAGGAGGATGCTTTCGCGGCAGCGAGCGTCGCGCTGGCGGCGTCCGGCACGGTGACGACCGAAGTGGCGCTGCAGGGCGCCCCGGTTATCGTCGGCTACAAGCTGAACTGGATTACCTGGGCGTTGGCGCGGATAGTGTTCCGCGGCAAGTACGTAACGCTGATGAATGTCGCGGCCGATGCTGAGATCGTGCCGGAATTTCTGCAAACGCAGTTCACTGCCGAGAACATCGCTCGCGCGGCGGCGACGCTACTCGACGACGAAGCCATGCGCGAAGAGCAGGTGCGCCGACAGGACGAAGCGCTGGCCAAGATGGGGCGCGGCGGACGCCCCGCCGCCGACA
>CAZHWA010000434.1:0-2782 GCA_964536175.1 uncultured Terricaulis sp.
GACGAGATCGCCGCATCGTACGCCCCCGTGCGGGCAAACGCCTTGGCGGCGAGCTTCTTGCGCAGCGCCAGCGTCGTGCCGCCGTGTTGTTTCGCTTCGGCGAGGATCGCGGCCATGTCCTCGGCGTCGGTGGCCACCGCGATCCAGGCGTAATTTTTCGCCGCCGCGCGGATCATGGCCGGCCCGCCAATATCGATGTTCTCAACACATTCATCGAAGCCGGCGCCGCGCGTCACGGTCGCTTCGAACGGATAAAGGTTCACATAGAGCACGTCGAAGGCCTCGATACCGTGTTCGGTCATCGCGGCGGCGTGCTCTTCGTCGTCGCGCAGCGCCAAGAGGCCGCCATGCACTTTGGGGTGCAGCGTCTTCACGCGCCCATCCATCATTTCCGGAAAGCCGGTGATGGCCGAAACGTCGTCAACCGGAAGCCGCGCATCGGCGATAGTTTTGCGCGTACCGCCGGTGGAGACGATTTTGGCGCCGAGCGCTTCGAGCGCCTTGGCGTGGTCAATCAAGCCAGTTTTGTCCGAAACCGAAATGAGCGCGCGCTTGATCGGGAGGATGTCGGTCATGGCAAGGGCAATAAGGCAGTCGGGCGATAGGGCAATAGGGGGATAGGGGATCGGGTGCGCTGGGGCGGGTGGCGCGGCGTCACTCAAGCGCGCGCGAGGGCCCAGCGGATGCGGTTGGGCGGGGCAAGCCCGTGACCCATCGGGTCGGCCTCGCCGGAGAGCACGATCTGGTGCGACTCGCGCACGCCCACGCCGCCCCAATAGATCGAGGGCTCGATGGCGATCTCCGGCGCGTCGGTCTTGAGACGCCAACGCTGGCCCAGCGGCGTCTCCAAGAGGACGACGCCACGGTCACCGTGCCGGGCGCGCACCTGCGGGTGCAAGTGAAAGCGCGCGACAAAGGGAATGGGCTTTTTCGGCGCCGGGGTCTTGAGGCGCATGGGGCGGATGAGCTCGTCGATGCCGCGCAGGTTTTTGCCTTGGTGGTCGACGAACAGGTAGCGCCGATGGAGCAGGCCCAACTTGTCGCGATAGCCGTCGTGACGGCCCTGCACGGTGATGCCGTCTTCGTCCGACGCGCGCCGCATGTCGTCGATATTGGGCCCGGACAGGCGCGCTGGCGCGCGGCCGCGGCGCGGTTCTTCCAGCGTGGCCGAGAGCGCGTCGGCAAGGACGAGCGTGGAGTGGCCGTTGGTGGCGCGCGCGGCCGAGCGTGCGGCCGGCGCAAGCTCGCGACCGGCGCCGACATTGACGATGATGCGCTCCGTCTCGCTGGAGAGTTCGAAGGCCAGAGCGCTGGCGTGGGCGCGTTCGGAATAAGCGAGCGGCGGGGCGCCGCCGACATCGAACAATGCCCGCAACGGCCCGACTTCGAGGCGCTGGTAGCCGGTGTGCTGGGCGAACTGAAAGGTACGCCGCTCACCAGGTACCCGCGCCAGCGCCGCGTCGATGGAGACGGGGGAGCTCTCCGAGCCGCCGTGAAAGCAACCGAGTCCGCCGTCGCCCAGGCGCAGCATGCGCACCATGTCTGCGAACTTGGCGATGGAGTCGCTGAGGTACTCGGAGGGCTCGTAAAAAGCGTCGCGTGCGACAATGAGATCGAACAGCGCTTCGGCCAGTGCTTCGGGCGCGCGCGAGTAATGGCCGCCGTCGGGAAAGAATTGCTTGGCGGTGGCCTCGATCAGCATTTCGTCGCCTTGTTCAGCAAGGCGGTCTGCGTCGGGAAAACCGGCGGCGCCGGCAAGAACCAGCGCAGCGCCGGCCTTGATCGAGGCCAAATGGCGCTCGCTGAGTTCGCTGTTGGACAGCATCAGAAGGCGCGCTTGCCGCGCCGCCGAACGCAATAGTGCAGCCCGCCGCTCGGGCGCGCCCTGTTCGAATGCGGGCCGGCCCCAGCAAAGCCAGGCGAACAGACGCTCGGCGGTGAGTTCGGGATCCCAGGCGAGTTCGTCCCACTCGCCGTGCTCGGCCACCCAGGCGTCGACCAGCTCGGCGATGCGCGCATGCGCCGAAGGCCCGACTGCGGCGAGATCGATCAGCCACGAAAAGGAGTGCAGCCGGGCGCTGAAATGGCGCGACGGGTGCGCCGGTAGCCATGGCAGCTCGCTGCGCAGGGTCTCGGCGCCGATACGCCAAACGCCCCGGCCGATCTCGCGGCCGCGTTCGGCGTCGCCCACTCGCGGGTCATCGCCGTAGCGCTCGATGCGGTCGGGCGCGGCCTCGCCGAGGCGGATGCGGTGAAAGGGATTGGCGCGCCAGCTTTCGACGATCGCGTTCGGTCGGACAGGCCGCTGCGGGGACGGCGCCGCCGTCATCTCAGGCCGCCCGCAGCCGCGCGATGTTCTCGGCATAGGCGCCGGGATCGCCGCCATAGACGGCGGTGCCAGCCACCAGGGCCGTGGCGCCGGCCGCAATGACGCGCGGCGCGGTCTTGGCGTTCACGCCGCCGTCGACTTCGAGGACGATATCGCGGCCCGTTGCGTCGATGCGTTTGCGCGCGGCCTCGATCTTCGGCAGCGCGCTTTCGATGAAGCTCTGGCCGCCGAAGCCCGGATTCACGCTCATGATGAGGACGAGATCGACCAGATCGAGGATGGGATCGATCGCCTCGACCGGTGAGCCGGGATTGAGCGACACACCGGCCCTGGCGCCTGTCGCCTTCACCACCTGCAGCGTTCGGTGCACGTGTGGGCCGGCTTCAGGGTGGACAGTAATGATGTCGGCGCCGGCGTCGCGGAACTGCTGGATGTACGGATCGACCGGCGCGA
>CAZHWA010000435.1:0-2768 GCA_964536175.1 uncultured Terricaulis sp.
CTTTTTGCCCTCTTTCTGCTTCTCGAGCAGCTTGCGCTTGCGGGTGATGTCGCCGCCGTAGCACTTCGCGGTCACATCTTTGCGCAGCGCCGAGATGGTTTCGCGGGCGATGATGCGCCCGCCGATGGCGGCCTGGATCGGAATCTTGAACAGGTGCTGGGGAATGAGCTCCTTCAGCTTCTCGCACATGGCCCGGCCGCGTGACTCGGCGCGGGCGCGGTGCACCAGCATGGAAAGCGCGTCGACCGGCTCCTCGTTGACGAGGATGCTCATCTTGACGAGATCGCCGACGCGATGCTCGACGATCTGGTAATCGAAGCTGGCGTAACCGCGCGACACGCTCTTGAGGCGATCGTAGAAATCGAACACGACTTCGTTCAACGGCAGCTCGTACACCAGCATGGCGCGCGCGCCGACATAGCTTAAGTCTTTCTGCACGCCGCGGCGGTCCTGGCAGAGCTTGATGATGGCGCCCAGATATTCGTCGGGCGTCAGGATCGTCGCCTTGATCCAGGGCTCTTCGATTTCCTTGATGAAGACGACGTCGGGCAGATCGGCCGGATTGTGCAGCTCTCTGACTTCGCCGTCATTCATGTGCACGCGGTAGACGACGCTGGGCGCGGTGGCGATGAGATCGAGGTCGAACTCGCGCGTGAGGCGCTCCTGGATGATTTCGAGGTGCAAAAGCCCCAGGAAGCCGCAGCGGAAGCCGAACCCCAGCGCAGCGGAGGTCTCCATTTCGAAGGAGAAGCTCGCATCGTTGAGACGCAGCTTGGCCATGGCCGCGCGCAGATCCTCGAAATTGGCGGCGTCGACCGGAAACAGGCCGCAGAACACGACCGGCTGCGCCGGCTTGAAGCCGGGCAGCGCTGCGGCGGTTTCGCGGCGATGCTCGGTGATGGTGTCGCCGACGCGCGCATCGGCCACTTCTTTGATGCTGGCGGTGAGCACGCCGATTTCGCCGGGGCCGAGTTCGGCGACGTCCTGGCGCTTGGGACGAAGCACGCCCAGCGTGTCGATCTGATAATCGGCGCCGGTCTGCATCAGCTTGATGCGCATGTTCTTCTTCACAACGCCGTCGAGCACGCGAAACAGCACGACGACGCCGAGGTAAGGATCGTACCAGGCGTCAACCAACAGCGCCTTCAAGTGCGCGGCGGGATCGCCGGACTTGGGCGGGGGCAGACGCGTGACGATGGCTTCGAGCAGATCGGCGATCCCCTCCCCGGTCTTGCCCGAAGCGAGGATGGCGCCGGACGCATCGAGGCCGATGACTTCTTCGATCTGCTGCTTGACGCGCTCGGGCTCGGCGGCGGGCAGATCGATCTTGTTGAGCACGGGAATGATCTCGAGATCGTTGTCGAGCGCCTGATAGACGTTGGCCAGCGTTTGCGCTTCGACGCCCTGTGAGGCGTCGACGATCAGGAGCGCGCCTTCGCAGGCGGCGAGCGAACGGGAGACCTCGTAGGCAAAATCGACGTGGCCGGGCGTATCCATGAGGTTGAGGACGTAATCGTTTCCGTCTTTGGCCTTGTAGTCGAGGCGCACGGTCTGGGCCTTGATGGTGATGCCCCGCTCCTTTTCGATCTCCATCGTATCCAGCACTTGCTCGGTCATTTCGCGCGCGGAGAGCCCGCCGGTGGCCTGGATCAGGCGGTCGGACAGCGTCGACTTGCCGTGGTCGATGTGCGCCACGATGGAGAAATTGCGGATGCGGTCGCGGGGAGTCATATCGGGCGTTCACCTATAGGCGCCCGCGCGGGGCGCCAAGCGGCAGGCTCACGTCAGTTCGGCATCAGGGCGAAAAAGGCCGCGTAAAAGACGATCCAGGCGCCGGCGAGCAGCCACAGGAGCTGCTGTTGCGAAAGCCGGTCGCGCAAGGCGCGCGCGAGCAGCGCCGTTCCGCAGCCAATAACGAGGAAGCGCGGCAGGCGGGCGACAACGCCGGCCAGCGCGAACGCCGGCAGCGAGGCGCCCGCATATGGTGCGAGGATGGCGTAGAGCTTGAACGGGGTTGACGAGAGCGGGCCAAGCAGCGTGGCGACGAACCAGTTCTGCGCCATCGCCGCTTCGGCGTTGGCGGACATGGCTTCGCCGATCGCCGGTACAGCCAGCACGGCGGCGCGCGCGGCGGCCGGATCGGCGGCGCTCCACAGAAACATGAGAGCGCCGCCCAGCGCGGCGCCAATCGCGGTGATCGCGCTCGCACGCGCGGCCTCGGTCACGCCGCGTTTGAGGCCGATATAGGAGAGCAGCACGTCCGGGACGATAAACAACAACGTCGCTTCCGCCACGCCCCAGATGAAGGCGGCGATGTCTAGGGCGTGGCGGCGCAGTGCATTCATGGCGAAAGCTCGGGCAGATCGAGGCACAAACCGAAGTGCGCGCGCTCCCCGCTCGCCGGTGCGGGGTGTGCTTAATCTACGTATTCTCCTGGTTCGTCCTCGTTACCGACCTTTCTTGGAACGACGCCACCCGAAGACGATCACACCGACGCCCAAGGGGATCAGCGACAGGCCGAAAAGAGAGCCTCCCGGCTGCTTGAGCGCGCGCACGGAACGCGTGCTTCCCTGGAGGACGTTGCCGTTGGCGTCGACGAAGCGCAACTCGTATTCGGCGTCATCATCCATCACGACGCGGTACCCTTCGAACGTCGGAGCCCGACCTTCGAGGGTGGGATCGCTCTCGGGGTCGAACCGAACAATCTGGTAACCCAACGCGTACCCCGTCGTCTGCTTCACGTAGTACGGTTGCTTCTTGATCTCTTG
>CAZHWA010000436.1:0-2764 GCA_964536175.1 uncultured Terricaulis sp.
TTTCCTTCATTGCGCTGGCGGCGCTTGCTCGGCCGCTTTACGCGTCGCTTTCAGGGCGGCTTTCTTTCGCTGGGCGTTGCGCGACATCATGTTGAGCCCTTCGACCAGCGCCGAGAAGGCCATCGCTGCGTAGATGTAGCCCTTGGGCACGTGCACACCGAAGCCTTCGGTGATCAGCACCACGCCGATCATTAGCAAGAATCCCAGCGCCAGCATCACGACGGTGGGGTTCTTGTGGATGAAGTCGGCTACCGGATTCGCCGCCAGCAGCATCACAGTCACAGCCACGATGACAGCGACAACCATGATCGGCACGTGATCGGTCATGCCGACGGCGGTGAGGATGGAATCGATCGAGAAGACAAGGTCCAGCAAAATGATCTGAAAGATGGCCGAGCCGAAATTCATCGCCGCCGCCGCCTTCTTGTCGAGCAGCGCATCGGTAGGGGTGGGGTCGACATTGTGGTGGATCTCTTTGGTCGCCTTCCAGATGAGGAAGAGGCCGCCGGCGATGAGGATGAGGTCACGCCAGGAGAAGGCGGTCTCGAATGTCGGCGCGCCGTGCGGGTCGAGCGGCCCGGAGAAGCCGAGATCGAACAGCGGCGCCGTGAGACCGACGATAAAGGCGATCGTCGACAAGAGGACGAGACGCATGATGAGCGCCAGGCCGATGCCGACACGGCGCGCCGTCCCGCGCTGATGCTCGGGCAATTTGTTGGTAAGGATTGAAATGAAGATGAGGTTGTCGATGCCGAGCACAACCTCCATGACGATCAAGGTGATGAGCGCGGCCCAGGCCGTTGGGTCCGTCAGCAGCGGTGCGATTTCCCAATCCATGCGTCAGCAATCCCCTCGTACGGCGCCGATGTAGGGGATTTGGGAGCCAGGGACTAGGGATCAGGAACGAGGGTTCAGAGACTGGGGGTTGGGGATTGGGACAAGGGAGTCGGCGAGCCGCCTGACCGATCGAGTTTGCGCCGACCCTCGAGGAACCGAACCTAGTCCTTAGTCCCTGATGGGCTCCTGGCCGATCTCGACGAGCGCGCGCCACATCGCGTCGGAAAAGCGGACCACAGCGAGGCTGGCTTCACCCTGTGTCCTCGCCGCCGACATGTCGACGAGGGCGGCGCCGAGATCGGCCTCGCTCACGCCAGTGACCGCTCCGAGCACGCGGGAAGAAGCGTGGCCGAAGCGGTCAAGGGCGCTGGTGAGGGCCTCGGCGGCGTGGGGGATCGCCGTCATGTGTCGACACTAGCAGAGCTCGTTTAAGGCTCTGTTCAGAAAGCTGGTGAATGCGTGAATAACCAGAAGCCAGAAACCAGAAGTCAGAAGCCAGAATTCAGAAGCGGAGCAAACAGTCGCGCGGCGTTCTTCTGATTTCTGGCTTCTGACTTCTGGTTTCTGGTTATGCGTGGATGTCGCGGTCCTTGGTCTCGGGCCAGAAGAAAAACATGATCAGCGCCGATAGCGCGGTGACGATGACCGGAAACCAGAGGCCGAGATAGATCGAGCCGGTGGCGGTGTTGATGGCAAAGACGATCGCCGGCAACAGGCCGCCGAACCAGCCCGTGCCGATGTGGTAGGGCAGGCTCATCGCCGTGTAGCGAATCCGCGTGGGGAAGAGTTCGACCAGCGCTGCTGCTTGCGGTCCGTAGAGCGCAGTAGCGGCGACGATGAACAACGCCATGATGGCGATGACGCCGAACTTTTCGACGAACACCCGGGCGATCTCGCTTGGGCTTGCGTCCTGCATCGCGCCTGGCGCGGCGTCGGGATAGCCGGCCTGCGTCAGGGCTTGGCCAAGCTGGCTGGCGAACGCTGCCCGGGTGGCGCGGATTTCCGACAGCGATTGGCCGATGGCGCTGATGCTTTCGACCTCGATTTCGTCGCCGATGCGGATACGTGCGAGCTGACCGGGAGGGCCAGCTTCAGTCGTATAGCTGACGCCGGCGTTGGACAGGGCGCCTCTGGCGATGTCGCACGAGGTGGCGAATTGCTGGGCGCCGCCGGTGAGGTCGAGCTGGAAGGTGCAGTCGGCAGGATCGGCGATGACGGTCACCGGCGTCTGCTCTGACGCAGCCGCCAGCGCCGGGTTGCCGGCCTGGGTGATGTAGTGGAAGCCGGGGAAGTAGAGCGCCAGCATCAACAGCATGCCGAACAGCATCACCGGCTTGCGGCCAACTTTGTCGGAGAGCGCGGCAAACCAGACATAAAGCGGCGCCGAAATGAAGACGACCGTGATCATGATCACGTTCACGGTCTGGCTATCGATCTTGAGAATGCGCTCAAGATAGAATTGCGAATAGAAGTGGGCGGTGTACCAAACCACGCCCTGCGCCATCATCACGCCGAACAGCGCCAGCAGCACGATGCGCGCATTGCGCCACTCGAAAAAGCTTTCCGCATAGGCGCGCTTAGAGACCGTGCCCTCCTTCTGCAGCTTCTTGAACGCCGGACTCTCCTCGAGCTGCAAGCGAATCCAGACCGAGACGGCGAGCAAGGCGATCGAGACCAGAAACGGGATGCGCCAGCCCCATTCGCGAAAATCGTCCTCGCCCATGAGCGCGCGCGCGCCCAGCACGACGCCGAGCGCGCCGATCAGGCCGAACGAGGCGGAGGTCTGGATCCAGCCGGTCGATCCGCCGCGCCGCTGGGGATGGGCGTGTTCGGCGACGTAGATGGCGGCTCCGCCATACTCGCCGCCCAGTGCAAAGCCCTGCAGCACGCGCATGGTCACGAGCAGGATGGGAGCCCAGACCCCGAT
>CAZHWA010000437.1:0-2750 GCA_964536175.1 uncultured Terricaulis sp.
AGGCGAGGAAGTCCTCCTTGGAGAGGTCCTCGCGCATGATGTTCTTGCCGCGCAGATGTTTGGGATAGTTCTCTTCGATGAATGCACGGACTTCGTCGCGGAACGCGATCTCTTCCGCGGTAAAATTCAGATCCATGACTTAAGGCCCGATAGGCGCGCGAGGCTCGCGCGCGGTCGGGCGACTATAAAGCGCCGCGAGGTCCTATCAACTCGGCGTCTGGAATGCGCTTGCCGTTGCGGCGCCGTTCCGCCGCTGCACGCGCCTCGGCATCGCGCTGCACAGTCTGCTCGGCATCCGCCTCGCGCGGCGCAGATGTCTGACGCGCCGATCGCGCCGGGGCGGAGCCGCCGGCGCCCCCGCCATCGATGCGAACCTGCGCGACGGGGCGCGCATCTTCGACTTGGCAGTCAACGGCCGCTTCGGCGACGCTGGCTAGTGGGATTGCGGCGGCCGTGAACACGCCGGCCAGAACCAAGATTCTCATCACTCCCTCCCGGCGCGCCGCCTTTGGGGCGACGCGCCATGTTATCGGCTCAGGTGTCCGTGTGCGAGTCTGGCCCGGAAGCCAGGTTCGCCCCAGCGCAGGCCGCCGCGTGTTGAGTAAGAACTGTGGCGTCCGAACCGCGCGCTTCACGCGCCACCTCGGCGACCTCGGCATAAGCCAGCGCCGCCGTCTCTGCGGGCTGACGGCGAACCTCCGCGTTCAGCTCATATTTGACCTCGCTGGCGGCGGCGCCAATGACATCCTGGTACGCCGCGCAGCGGACGGCGGACAAAAACTGCTCACCCGACATCTGCGGCGCGCTGGCGTTGATGGCGAGCGGGACCGCGACGGCGGCGGCGGCGGCGGTGGCGATTAGTGCGAAACGCATAGAACCCTCCAAAGCGGCCTAAGCCTCTTTTCCGCTCTTCGCTGCTAGGATGCGGCCAGGGCCCTGCCCGGATGCGTTCCTAACTGCGAAACCAGCGTTGATATCGATATACGATAAGCTGTATCGAGAGTCAATGTGAAATTATCGAAAAACGATGCGTGGCGCCGGGGGAGGAAATTGCGGCCCTGGGGCGCCCGGGACTATGTCTCGGAGATGAGCTCCGCGCCGATACCCAGCCCCTGCATCAAGGTCTGCGCGGTCAGCGGACGAACCGGGTTCTGCATCGGCTGCGGGCGCACTCTGGCGGAGATCGCGGCCTGGGGCGACCTCAGCGACGCCGAACGCCAAGCGATCCTGACCAAGCTGCCGGGACGCAGGGCTGCGGCTGAGGAGGTGGGCTCATGAACCGCTGGGTTGGGCTGATTGTCGTCTTTGCCCTGTTGGCCGTGGGCTGGGTTGGGTTCTTCTATCCCCAAGCCTTACCGGGCGAGTTCGACGTGCCGAGGCTGGTTTGGCTCCTGATGGCGCTGATGCTGGTGACGGGTACGGGCTGGGGCTTCACACGCATCCGCATGCAGCCGGGCGCAGTGGTTGCGGGCGTCGTGTTCTGGACGGCGCTGATCGTGCTGATCGTCATGGTCTATTCGTGGTTCAACTGAACGCTTCGCGCAGCATGTTGAGGGCGATGAGCGCCAGGAAGACGGCGAATGCGCGCTTTAGCGCCTGTTGCGGCAGACGGTGGGCAAGACGGGCGCCGATCGGGGCGGTGATTGCGGTGAGTGCGGCCAGCACGACAAAGCCCGGCAGGCTGACAAAGCCGAACGACCAGGGCGGCAGACCTTCCCGTCCCCAGCCAACGATGACGTAGCCGAGCGCAGCCGGCAGCGCGATGGCGGCGCCAAAGCCGGAAGCGGTGGCGACGGCCTGATGAATGGGCCGTCCGCTCAGCGTCAGCACCGTCACGCCGAAGGCGCCTCCGCCTATGCCCATAAGCGCTGAGAAAAGGCCGATCCCGCCAGCGGTGATCGCGCGCCAACCTGCGCGCGGCAGATCGGAGAACAGGCGCCAGTTCTGCGCGCCGAGGCCCATTTGCAGCGCGATCAGCAACAAGCCAAAACCGAACACAAGGAGTAAGGCTTCGGTACTGGCCAAGCCTGCCAACATGGCGCCGGCGACGGCGCCCGCCATGATCCACGGCCCCCACTTCTTCAGCACGTCGAAATCGACCGCGCCCGCTTGCCGGTGCGTTGTCAGCGAACGCCATGAGGTGGCGATGATGGTGGAGAGCGAGGTGCCGACGGCAACGTGCATGCGCACAGCTTCATCGACCCCGAGGGCGGTGAAGATGAGATAGAGCGCCGGCACCACAATCGCGCCGCCTCCGATGCCGAACAATCCGCCGACAAAGCCGGCGAACAGACCCGCAGCGATCAGGCCCGCGAGAAACCAGACGATCTCCGGACTCATGCTGCGCGGGCCGGCGCGCGCGCGACTTCGGCCAGTGCATCGCGCACCACGTCAAGGCCGGCGCCGGGTCTGACCGCGCGCTCGGAGAGAATGCGCCGCCAGGCGCGCCCGCCGGGCTGGCCGTTGAAGAGGCCGAGCATGTGGCGCGTCATGACGTGCAACGGCGCGCCCTCCTCCAGCTTGCGCGCGATGTACGGCAAGTGCGCTGCAACGGCTTCGATGCGCGTGGCCGACGGCGGGCCCGCGCCAAAGACGAGCGGATCTGCGTCGAGCAGGATCGCGGGATTCTGATAGGCGGCCCGGCCAAGCATGACGCCATCGAGCGCTTCAGCTTCGCTGAGCGCATGATCCAGGTCACGCAGCCCGCCATTGAGGATGATCGCAAGCTCCGGGCGACCCGCCTTCAACGC
>CAZHWA010000438.1:0-2748 GCA_964536175.1 uncultured Terricaulis sp.
TGAGCCAGAGATCGTCCCACCACATCATGGTGACGAGATTGCCGAACCATTGGTGCGCGATCTCGTGCGCGACGATGCCGAACACGTTCTGTCGTTCGGCTTCGCTCGAGGTTTCGTCGACGAGCAGATATTGGTCGAAATAGAGGATGGCGCCCCAATTCTCCATCGCGCCGAAGCCCCCGGCCCCAGGCACGCCGATCATGTCGAGCTTGGGCAAGGGATAGGGAATGCCGAAATAGTCGGTGAAGTAGGCCAGCGACTGCTCGCCCGCGCGCAGCGCTTCCTGGGCGCGGTGGGTCTGGCCGCGGCGCACGATAACGCCGAGCTCGACGCCGTCGACATTGGATGCGATGCGCTCGAAGTCGCCGACGGCGAGGAAGAGCAGATAGCTCGGCATCGAGGGCGTGTCGGCGAAGCGCGTGCGCGTGAGGCCGCCGGACAGGCGCTGGGCGCGTTCCACCGGCATGTTGGAGACGGCCATCTGACCGGAGGGCGCGGTGACCGTCATCGAGAACACCGCGCGGCGGTTGGGCTGATCCCACATCGGCGCCAGCCGGCGCGCGTCGCCGGGCTCGAACTGCGTGGCCAGCGCGCGCCTGGTTTCGCCGCCGTCCTGGTAGGAGACGCGGAAGAGGCCGTAGGCTTCGTCCTGGATGACGCCGGAATAGACGATGCGGATGGTGTGACGTCCGGCCCGCAGCGCCCGGCGCGGCGTTAGCGTCAGGGTTTGCGCCGCTTCGTCGGTCGCGACCTGCACTGCGGCGTTGTCGATCGTGGCGCGGCTGACGGTGAGGCCGAGCGCGTTCATGGTCACCGCCGCCAGCGGCTCGGCGCTTTCGATGGCGATGGCGACTTCGCCGGCGAACGTGCCGGCCTCGGCGTCGGGGGTTATCGCGATCTCGTAGCGCAGCGGCGTCGGCCCACCCGCGAACCACTGGCGCTGGCCGCTTTGGGCGACGGCGGCGCCGGGAAGCGCGCCAAGCAACAAGAGGGCGGCCAGGGCGATCGGGCGAAACAGCATGCGCAAACCTCGAAAACTCAAGGTCCGCTTGTTTGCGGCTGAAGCGGGGACGGGCAACCGCTTTTCGCCGAAACGGCTGTTGGACGCGCCGAAAGCGGGGCGTGCCCCAGGTCACAGCGCCAGGGTAAGCGCCCGGTTTGGGTCAAGCATCGAAGCGATGGCGCTTCGAAAAGAGGAGCAAGACCCATGACCCGCACCGCCAAATTCTCCAGCTTCGTTTTCTCGGCTCTGCTGTTCGCCCCGCTGGCCTACGCCGTGCTGGCGCAAGCCGCCCAGATCGTCGCCTGACCTCCAACCGAATTTAACAGAGACCCAAGATGACCAAGATCTACGCCCTCATCGCCGCCTGCGCCGTGTTCACGCCGTTCGCGATGACCGTGCTGTCCAAAGCCGCCGAGATCGTCGCCTAAGCTCTTCGCGACAGGTGCGGTTCGATACGGGCGCCGAGGTTTGCTCCCCTCGGCGCCCTTCGTTTTTCAGGCGCCGCGCGCGTAGCGGCGCTTTCGCTTTTTTGCTGCTCTGAATGGCGTCTGAGCCCGTGTCCGGCCCGCCATTCAGCGCGCGCCTGCGAAGCTCGTCGCGCATCAGCCTCGGGAGGGAATTCGATGCGCGTACTGGCCGCCTGGTTCGGCCGCCTCATGCGGCCCTTCATGTGTGGAAGCTCGTTTCTGTTCTGACGGAATCGGCTCGCGTGTTTTATCCGGTGCGCTAAGATTGGCGCATCGAAGGAGGGCGTCATGTTGAAGTCCCTGCTTGCCTCGACTGTCACCGTTATCGCGCTCACCGCCGCGGCCGCCGGCCAAGAGACGGAGGCCCCCACGCCCCCGCCGGTCGAGTCCATGTCCTGCGAAGAGATGCAGGCCGAGATGATGCTCGCCGGCCAGCGCATAAGCGCGCAAATGGATCCCGAATTCGCGCGCGAGGCGGAGACGATGCAGCGCGAGCAGCAGGACGCTTATGCACGGGCGCGCGGGCAGATGGCTGCAGGCGTCGGCGCGGCTGTGGCCTGCTCCATTCCAGGCGTGGGCATGGCGTGCATGGCCGCCCAGCAAGCGCAGGCCGCGGAGTCGCAACGCCAGGTCGACGCAAACATGGCGCGCATGCAGGCGCAGGCCGATCGGGTCAATCAATCCATGGCGGGATTGGACCAGCAACGCATGCTGCAACTGACGCAACGCTTCCAGGATCAGAACTGCCAGACCCCTCAGTAAAGAGGGACGGCGCCGACGCTGACGTTGCCGGCGGGGGCGGCGGCGCTCCATATTGGCAATCATGCTTCTCTTCACGCATCCCGCTATGCTGGATCACGCCGCCCCGCCCGGCCACCCCGAGCACGCGGGACGGCTGAAGGCGGTGCTCGATGCGCTGGCCGACATGTCGCTCGATCGGCGCGAAGCGCCAATGGCCGATGTTGCGGCGATCGAACGCGTGCATCCGGCGCGCTACATCGAAGCGCTCGAGCCCGCATTCGCCGAAGCGCGTGATGCACGTGTGCGGCTCGACCCCGACACCTATGCCTCTGCCGGATCGCGCGAGGCGGCCTACCGGGCGGCCGGGGCGTGCGTGGCCGCAGTCGATGCGGTGCTGGCGGGCGAGGAGGATCTGGCGTTCTGCGCCGTGCGACCGCCCGGCCATCACGCCGAGCCGATGACGCCGATGGGCTTTTGCATCTTCAACAATATCGCCATCGCCGCGCTCCATTCGCTCGAGGCGCCTGGTCTCGACCG
>CAZHWA010000439.1:0-2744 GCA_964536175.1 uncultured Terricaulis sp.
GTGGAATATCCTGGGCCACGTCATCTTCGTGGCCGGCAATAGCTGGGTGCAGTATGCCGGTGACGACCTCAGCATCCTGGCACGGCATGGGGCGTCAGTCGCGCACTGCGCCTGGGTGTTCGCCCGGCGCGGGCTGGCGATGTGCTCGTTGAGCTGAGCGCCGGCGTCGTCCTGTTCGATCAGTTTGACGTCATAGCCCCAGAGATCGGCGACGTGCTGCAACACGCGTTCGCAGTCGTTCTCCTCCAGCAGTACGCCGTCAAGCACGCGATGCGTCAGGATGAGCTTGCGGTCGCCCGCTAGATCGACGTCGACGATCTGAATGTCCGGATCGCGGTAGGCGATGTCGTAATGGTGCGAGAGCGCGCGCTTTATCTTGCGGTAGCCGCGCTCGTCATGAATCGCGGCCACGTTCATTTCCTCTTCGTCCTCGTCGTCGACAACGCGGAACAGGCCGAACTCGCGGATGACCCGCGGCGAGAGGAATTGCGAGACGAAACTCTCGTCGCGATAATTGGCCCAGATGTCGCGCAGCGTGCCGTAGGGATCGCCGTTGCCCGCGATGTCGCCCATCCACTCGCGGTCCTCGTCTGTGGGATTAGTGCAGACGCGCTCGATGTCGTAGCACATGGCGAAGCCGAGCGCATACGGGTTAATGCCGGAGAAGCGCCGATCGTCGAAACCCGGCTGCAAAACGACGCTGGTGTGCGAGTGCAGGAATTCGAGGAACGAGCCGTCGTCGATCTGCCCCTTCTCGTGCAGCCGGTTCATAATGCGGTGGTGGGTGTAGGTGGCGCAGCCTTCGTTCATCACCTTGGTCTGGCGCTGCGGGTAGAAATACTGATTGATCAGCCGCACGATGCGCAGCATTTCACGCTGCCAACCGGCCAGGCGCGGCGCTGTCTTCTCAAGGAAATACAATAGGTTCTCTTCCGGCAAGCCGAGCAACGCCTTGCGCCGTTCGTCGTCGTCACGGCCGCGCTTGCGCTTGCCGCTCACCGGCACTGTGCGCCAAAGATCGTTGAACAGCTGCTCGCCGTGTCGACGGCGTTCTTCCTCGCGCTTCTCCTCCGACCGCAGGTCGGGCATGCGCTTGCGCGGGAAGCGGTGAACGCCATGGCTCTGCAGCGCGTGCGCCGCATCGAGAACCCGCTCCACCTCTTCCTGGCCGTAACGGTCTTCGCACTTGGCGATGAAGCCGCGCGCAAACTCGAGGTAATCGAGAATGCCGTCGGCGTCGGTCCATTGCTTGAACACATAATTGTTCTTGAAGAAGTGACTGTGGCCATAGCCGGCATGCGCCAGCACCAGCGTCTGCATCGTCGCGGAGTTTTCCTCCATGATGTAGACGATGCACGGGTTCGAATTGATCACGATCTCATAGGCAAGGCCCTGATAGCCCTTGCGGTAGAGCGCCTCGTTGCGCGCAAAATGCTTGCCGAACGACCAGTGGCGATAAAACAGCGGCATGCCGGTGGAGGCATAAGCGTCGAGCATCTGCTCGACGGTTATCACCTCGATCTGGTTGGGATAAGGATCGAGGCCCATCTCCTTGATGCCGATATCGCCGCACGCGTCGTGCACGCGTTTGATCAAATCGAAGTCCCAGTCGGGGCCGCTAAAGAGCAACTTGGAATCGGCCAGCATGGTCATCATCCGCCCTCCGCGGCCACGCCTTCGGGCCGGCGCGCGAACAGCTCGCGGAACACCGGATAGATGTCGCGGCGGTGACGCACCTTGCGCATGGCGAACGGCTGGTCGTCCGGAATACGGCGATACGCGCGCCAAAGATTGGTGGAGGGCTCGCCTGCGCCAGGGTGTTCTTCTTCGTCGTCCATGCCGACTTCGACATAGGCGTAATATTGGCAGATCGGCAGGATTACGTCGCGCAGTTGCGCCAGCACGACGGCATTGTCGCTGGAGGTGTTGTCGCCGTCGGAGGCCTGCGCCGCGTAGATGTTCCAGTCGCTGACCGGATAGCGGTCGCGGACGATATCCATCATCTTGAACAGCGCCGTCGAAACGACGGTGCCGCCGGTCTCGCGCGAATAGAAGAAGGTTTGCTCGTCGACCTCCTGCGCTTCATGGGTGTGGCGGATGAACACCACATCCACATGCTCGTAGCGGCGGTTGAGGAACAGGTAGAGCAGCGAATAGAAGCGCTTGGCCAGATCCTTCATGTGCTCGTTCATCGAGCCGGAGACGTCCATCAGACAGAACATGACGGCCTTGGCGATCGGCTTTGGCGTCGATTCGAGCCGGCGATAGCGCACGTCGACGGGATCGATATAGGGTATGCGCTTGGTGCGCATGACGCGCTTTTCCAGATCGGCGCGCAGCCTCTGCAGCTCGTCGAACTGGCCGCCCTCGCGCTCCAGCCGCTCGATCTCTTGCCGCAGCGCTTCGATTTCTTCCGCCTTGGGTCGCTTCAGCGCAATGCGGCGCGACATCGAATGCTTCAGCGTGCGCGGCACGGAGATGCGCGACGGCGGTCCGGACACGGAAAAGCCGGCTTGGCGCCACTGCACCGATTGCGCGCCTGCGACCTGCCGCTTGGCCAGGTCCGGCAATTCGAGATCTTCGAGATAGAGATCGAGATACTCATCGTCCGAGAGCGCGAAACGGAATTCGTCCTCGCCTTCGCCGGAATCGCTGGCGCGCGAGCCCTGGCCGCCGCCCTGGTCCGGGCGCGGGATGGTGTCGCCTTCGACGTACTTCTTGTTGCCCGGCAGCACGTAGTCGCG
>CAZHWA010000440.1:0-2740 GCA_964536175.1 uncultured Terricaulis sp.
CCAGCGTGTTCTTCATCATCATGATCATGGCGCTTTTGGACGTGCTCGCCGGAGTCGTCGTGACCATCATCGCCGCCCGCCGCGACGTGGAGTTCGCCGGCCAACATTAGCGAGTGGCGAGACGGCAGGCAGGAAGGCGAGCCTTAGGCGCTGGCGACAGATGGCCGCTTGCTTACGCCTGCCGCCTCCTGCTGGCTGCGCTCACAGACACCACATCCCCACAGCCAGCACGATCCAGAAGTCGAGCCAACGCGCGAATCGGGGAAGGATGAGGCCGTCCATGCGCCGCACCGTTGCAGGTTCGGCGCCGGGCTTTGTCTGTGGATAATGGAGCCTCGCGATGAGCCTCTTTTTCGACGCCGGCTGGTTTGACGCCCGCCTCGCCGAACGCAAGCTCGATCGCGCAGCGCTCGCCGTTGCGGCCGGTCTTGAGCGCAGCGAACTGCATCGCATTTTCACCAATGAGCGAGCGGCCAGCGCCGAAGAACTCAGCACGTTCGCAACCGTGCTTGGCGCAGACTTGGTGGAGATAACCTTACGCAGCGGCGTGGCCAGCCGCGCCAGCGAGGCCAGCACCGATCCGCAAGGGCGGATTGAAGACATCGAAGCGCGGCTCGATGCGATCGACAACTGGCTGAAGGAATTCGAGGCCTCCAAGAAGGCCGCCGGAGAATAGGCGTCTCGCTCAAGCCTTGAGATCGAAAGCAACGCCCGCGCGCAGTCGAGAGGGCGCATAGCCTGTGCGCTGGACCCGCTCGGCCGGGACGAATTGGTTGATCAGCGTTGCGGCAAAGCCGGGCTCCAGGCGCGGGTGCGCGGCGCGCCGGTCGCTGCGGCGGCGGTCGGCTCGGCGCTGGTCGCCGAGATCCTCGAAGTCGGCGTCCACTACGGTGAGGCGGTGCGTGCCGTTCATACTGCGCTAACTGCATCTCGCGTGCCAAACGCGAATTAACCGCTTAACCTTCGCCCAAAGGGCGGAGGCGGCGATGAGCTTCAACGATTATGCGGCGCATGACGGACTTGGCCTGGCCGAACTGGTGCGCAATCGCGATGTGACGGCGGGCGAAGTGCTGGACGCCGCCATCGAACGTATCGAGCGCCACAACGCCAAGCTGAACGCCGTTGTTTACCGGGCCTACGACGAAGCGCGCGCCGCCGCAGCAGGCCCGTTGCCCGATGGCCCGTTCAAAGGCGTGCCGTTTCTGATCAAGGACCTCGGCGTCAGGGTTAAGGGCTGGCCGCGCACCTCCGCCAGCCGCTTTGCGCACGTTGCAGCCGACGCCGAAGACAGCGAACTCATCACGCGTTATCGCGCGGCGGGGGTGGTGCTCACGGGCAAGACCAATACGCCCGAGTTCGGCATACCTGGGGTCACCACGTCGGCGCTGCTCGGCCCATGCCGCAATCCGTGGAACACCGATCATATTTCCGGCGGCTCTTCCGGCGGCGCAGCAAGCGCGGTCGCCGCTGGGATGGTCCCGCTTGCGCATGCAAGCGATGGACTAGGCTCGATCCGTATTCCCGCCGCGTGCTGCGGACTCGTTGGCCTTAAGGTTACACGCGATCGCAATCCGAACGGCGTGCACGACACCGATCGCGTGATCGGATTTTCCGTCGATCACGTCGTTTCCAGAACGGTGCGCGACAGCGCCGCGATGCTGGACGCCACCTGCGCGCCGCAGCCGGCGAGTCCTTATGCTTATCCGTCGCGCGAGCGCCCCTATATGGAGGAGATTGCGCGCGGGCCCGGCAAGCTGCGGATCGCCTGGTCGAGCGAAACGCCGGCGGGCGATCCTGTGCATCCCGATGTCGTTGCCACGCTGGAGCGTACGGCCGCGACTCTGAAAGCGCTTGGCCACGATGTGCGCGAGGAGGGGCTCGGCATCGATTATCGCGCGCTCTACCGCGCGCAAGGCGCGGTCTCGGCCGCCAATTTCGCCGCAGGCATGCGCCGCTGGATTGACATCAAGGGCCGCGAGCCTGGCGACGATATCGAGGGTTTGGCGCGGCGGCTCTACGAGGCGGGCAAGAAGCTCAGCGGACAGGATGCGCTTTGGGCCATGCAGGAGTTGCGGCTTCGGACGCGCGAAATCCTGCAGCGCTTCGAGGCGTGGGATGTTTATCTCACGCCGGTCATGTGTGCGCCGGCGCCGCGCGTCGATTTCCTCGACACGCTGATGGAGGACTTGAAGGAGTTCGACCGCCGCCAGCGCATCACCTTCGGCTTTACCCCGCCGTTCAACATGACCGGCCAGCCCTCGCTCTCGCTGCCGCTGGGCCAAAGCGGAGACAATCTTCCCATCGGCATGATGTTCACCGCCCGCTACGCGGACGAAGCCACGCTCTTTCGCCTGGCCGCGCAGCTGGAAAAGGAAATGCCCTGGAGGGATCGGCGCCCCCCGGTTTGGGATTAGCGCTCGGGAACTCGCCGAGCGAGGCGGCGTTGCCCGGACATGGCACAGCTCACCGAAGTTCGACCGAGTCCGACTTGGCGCGAGCCAAAGCGCCCCGTCATTGCGCAGGAACCGCCGGCCGACCTCGATCGCCGCGCCTGGCTCGGCCCGGCAATCGGCGCAGTCGTGTTGACGCTCGCTTGGGCCGCATACTTGGCGCCGATTGTCATCGGCATCGCCGCGAGCGCGCTGCAATGATCAAGTGGGCGCTCATGTTTCTGGCGATCGCCATCATCGCCGGCATATTCGGCTTGACCGGCGTCGCCGGTGTGGCGGCGGACATCGCC
>CAZHWA010000441.1:0-2716 GCA_964536175.1 uncultured Terricaulis sp.
GGCCGAGCCGGCTCTGAGGTCAAGGTGTTCGACGAGGAGCTGGACCGCGCAGATGGCGCCGCCTTCGTCGACCGCTGCGCCGACGACCGCCATCACTTCCGGATCATCATCTCCCCCGAGAACGGGATCGAGATGGAGAACCTCTGCGACTATACCCGCGAGCTAATGGAGCGGGCTGAGAAGGATCTGGGTACCAGCCTCGATTGGATCGCCGCCGAGCACCACGACACTGGCCACGCCCACGTTCACCTGCTGATCCGGGGCAAGCGGGACGACGGGCGCGACCTGGTCATCCCGCGCCAATACATCTCCTACGGCATGCGCCACCGCGCCGAGGAAATCGCCACCCGCGAGCTCGGCCCGCGCCTTGAGACGGAACTGTCTCGCGACCTCGACCGCCGCGCCGAGCGCGCCGCCAAGCTGGAGCGGCAGACCCATCTCGACGAGCTCCTTCGAGAGCGAGCGCGAGACAACGAGGTGCGGCTAGCCGACCTCCCCCAAGAGGGGCGCATACGCGGCCCGCTGGTGCAGCGCCTCAACCGGCTTGAGGATTGGGGGCTGGCGCAGCGCACCGACGCGGGCGTCTGGCGGATTGATCCAGAGCTAGAGGACAAGCTCACGCGCCTTGCGGATGTGCGCGACCGCGAACGAGCGACGGCGCGGCTTCTGGCGCGGGAAGATCGCGGCATCGAGCGCGAGCGGCTGCGTGAACTGGAGGCGGCACATTCGCGCCAGCGGGCCACCGGACGGCTGATCGGCTTAGAGCAGATCGGCGACGATCCGCGCGGGCCGCATTTGATCGCAATCGAAGGCATCGACGGCAAGGTTTGGACAGCGCGTGTGGCTACGCGCGAGCAGCTCCGCGAACTCGATGGCGTCGAGCGCGGCGCCATTCTGCGTCTGGAGCGCAGCCAACCGGAATTAAAGCCGGCCGATCGCACCATCTTCGCTATCGCGCGCGAGAATGGTCTTGCCTATTCGGCAGAACTGCACGCCCAGACCATCCCAACCGATCGCGTCAATTACATCGAAATGCATGAGCGCCGACTAGAAGCTCTGCGGCGCGTCGGGATCGTTGAGCGCACGGCGGATGGCGTGTTCTTGATCCCGGAGAATTACGAGGAGCGCGTGCGCCAGCACGAGGCTCGCGGCGCCCGCCAAAGCGCGCGGGTAACGCTGATCGACCCGCATTCGCTGGAGAAGCAGGCGAACTATCGCGGGCCGACCTGGCTTGATCGCGTGAGCATGGGCCTGGAGGACACCAGCCAACTCGCGCGCGAGCACTTTGGCCGGGAGATTCAGGATGCCTGGTCCAAGCGTGTTAGGTCGCTCGATCTGATGGGCGTCGCGCGTGACAACGGCGACGAACTTCGCCTCGATCAAGATTGGCAGCGTCAGCTGCGCCAGCTTGAGAAGGAGAACTTGCTGCAGCGGATCGAACGCGACACCGGGCGCGTGCCGCACTTTGCTCGCGATGGCGATCGGGTCGCCGGCGTTTTTGTGCAGCGCGTGCGCGTAGCAGAGCGCAGCTTCGCAGTGATCTTCCACGAGCGCAGCGCGACGCTCGTGCCGTGGCGCGCCGAGATGGACCGCACCTTCAATCAACTCATGGCGGGCCGCGTCAACGGCCGCAACTTTGACTTCAAAGTCGGACGCGAGGCGGAAAAAGCACTTAAAGCACTGACCCCGTGGCTCGGGCGCTAGCTCGCATCGCGATCACTCGATGGCCGTTGCTGTCGCTGGCGCTCGTTGCCACAGGCGAACAAGACGCCACAGAATATATAAGGACCAGGCAGCCAGCGCGGCCCAGAACCACGGCGCGCCGCGAGAACTCTCTTCGCGTGAAATCCGCTGCCACACAGCTTGTCCGTCCTGGACAGAGGTCAGAAGCACCGCATCCATTGGGACGGTGCATGCTCCAACCATTGGATTAGGATCGGGCTCTCGACGCGCCGTGATGCTTTGCGATATCCGACTAATCGTCACGGAGTAGCGAACGCATCCGTTGGACTCCGCGAAGACGATGACGTCGCGATCCCATCTCGAAATGGGGAATCGAGCCAGGTCCGCTACAAGCATTGGCCGACTGTTGGAACTTAGGGGCATCAGCTCAGCGGTGGCGACGAAGCAGTGGCCGAGATCGCGATAGCACCCAATGCGGACCTCATTGAGGGGGCTTCCAATTTCATCGTTCTCCATGACCCACGTGCCATTGGCCTGGACGTATCCGAGGTCATCCCAACTATGATCGTAGATCGTACGAGTGTTCCCCAGCACGGCGGGCACGGATGAGCTGGAGAGACTGCTTCCGAGAAAAAGTAATCCCCCAGGGATTGCAACCCAGATCACCAATCCCAGAACCGTCCATGCGGCCTTCCTTAGTATCGATCGCAGTTTGGTCGGCGTGTTCGTCATTTTTCATGCCCCCGACTGGCGGCAGCTTAGCACGAAGGCCCGGGGTCCGCATTTCCGATCGTTCGAGCCGCAGTAGGGCGCAGGTATCAGCGACGGAAGCGCTAGCGCGCACCCCGCATTGTTTTTTTATTTCGCGTGATCGCGCAGCGAGTGGAAAGAATGCCTCGACTTTGATTGGGCGCGGTCGATCTCGGACATGGGTATCGACGTTGCGGGAGGTCGCGGCATCGCGGCAAAGCTAAAGCGCGAAACCGAGGAAGCGGACGTGTCTGCAGTAGCCCTAACATGCAACCTTTCGCCC
>CAZHWA010000442.1:0-2714 GCA_964536175.1 uncultured Terricaulis sp.
CTTCGGCCTCCAGCAGCCGCATGAGCATCTCCGCCAGCTTGAGGGCGTCGTGCGCGCAGACAATGTGAACGTCGATCATCGGTGGGGGGCCATACGCAGCGCTGCTTCATCTAGCACGCCCGAATCGCGCCGACAGCGCCGCGGTCGACACGCGGGTGTGCATAAGTCGCGTGCGCCGGATGGCATGGCGCCAAAACCGCGGTGAACAAGCCGCGAACAAACCCACCGCCAGGATTACGACGCGGCAATCTTCGTTGTGAATTCCGTCGGGCCGCCTATGCTGGCGGTGACGGGGGGAGACCCGTGCTGGAGGGAAGGGGAAGCGAATGGATATGGCAACGATCCTGCCCTGGGTGGTGCTAGCCGTCGGCGGGGCGGTGGCGGGCAATGTTCTGGGCGCTCTGACGCGTGGCGGCGGTGGTATCCCCGGGCGCACGATTATCGGCGCAATCGGCGGCGTGGCTGCCGGTTATGCCGCCGGCAATATCGAGGCCGTGGCCAATCTCGCCGAGAACTGGAACGCTCTGATCGACGGCGAAAACGCCGCCCACTTGGCCAACCTGATCACCGGCGCGATCGGCGGCGCAGTTCTCGGCCTCGTCGGCGGTTTGCTGATCCGCTCGCAGGGCTAAACCCGGCCAAACTCTCGCCAGACCAGTGACAAAAACGCCGCGTCGGACCAGGCATGGTCGTTATGGTCGCGCGCGAGGCGCGCGACAACCACGCCCTCCGATGGCGATAGATAGAGCCGCTGTCCGCCTTCGCCGGCCGCCATCGCCAGATCGACCGGCGCCGGCGATGTACTGCGCCACAGGTCGGTGTCCACGCGAAGGTCTTCGCGCGCACGCCCAGGCGTAGCTAGCCAGAGTCCGAAACCCGCACGCGGCTCGGCGAATGAACCGCGCATCGCTTCGCGCAGCGCGTTTGCATTGACCAGTTGCTGGGCGCGCCAGACGCCTTCTCTGCGAATGAGTTCGCCGGCTTGCGCCCATCCGCGCGCGGAGACGGCCGCGCCGGTATCGAAGCGCGGCGCTCCGAGGGCATCGCGCGACCATCCGATCGGCACGCAGCCGATCGGCAACAGCGTGCGGGTGGTCAAATAGCGCGCAGGATCCGGTTCGCGCCCTGAGCCGGCGAGTTTGCGGCGTGCGATCTCCACAAAGATCAAGCTTGCCGCTTCATCCTCGATGAAGTGCGCGCCAGGCGGAGCTTCCGGCTCCGCTGCTATCGCTGTCGCGAGATCGCGCGGGCCGCGACCGAAACCGATGCCGCTGGCGCCGCTGAGGAGCATGCGCACGGAGATGGTCGACTTTATCGGATGTGCGCCCCAATCGCCGATGGTGAGCGCGACAGGCTCGTCAAGCGTCATGAGACGGTCTTCGACCAGCGACGCCGCGAGTAGCGGCGCAAAGGCGCGCGTGCCAGCGCCGATCGGCCAGCGCGCATCGGCGGGACCGCCCGGATAATCCTGCGCCAGCACTATGCCGTGGCGCACCACGATCAGGGCTGCGCCGTTACGCTCGGCGCTATATCGGGCCGCATCGGAGAATGCGCCAAGCGGCTGCGCCCGCGCATAGCGTGCGCTCGATGCGCTCACCACGCTGCATGCGGCCGCTGCCGACAGGAATGCGCGACGATCCAAGCCGACTCCCCGCCCTCATTCTCTCCGAGCTAAGATGCACGAGCAAGCCGGCAGGTGCTGCGGGCAGCCTTATTTGCCGGGACCGTCGCGTTCGCCAATGTCCTCGATGGGAACGCTGACGCGCACCTGCTGGCCGTCGCGCATCAAGGTGAGATTGACGCTGGCGCCGACGCCAAGGCGGTCGAGCGTGTTGGTGAGATCGGCCAGTCGGCGCACGGGCTCGCCTTCGGCTTCGACGATCACGTCGCCGAGTTCGCCGGCTTGGGGGTCGGTGCTTTGCAATCCTGCGCGGGCAGCCGCCGAGCCCGGCACCGTTTGCCAGACCAGAACGCCCTCGACGCCGGCCCGGCTGGCGATCGCCTCGTTGGCTGCAAGGATGCCGATGCCGGCGATCGGTGCGCGCCCGTTATCGATGAGCTGCGGCACGACGCGCGTGACCGTGTCGGTCGGCACCGCAAAACCGACCCCGGCATAGGCGCCGGAAGGCGAGAAGATCGCTGTTGTCACGCCGATCACGCGCCCGGCGCTGTCCAGCAGCGGCCCGCCGGAATTGCCGGGATTGATCGCCGCGTCGGTCTGGATCACGTCGGCGATCTCGCGCCCATCCTGCGTCGGCAGCCGGCGGCCCAGCGCGCTGACGATGCCCGAGGTCAGCGTCTGATCGAAGCCAAATGGGTTGCCGATTGCAAACGCAGCCTGACCGACCTGGAGATCGTTTGACGTGCCGATCGCCAGTGGCGGCGCATTGTCGGGCCGGCGCGACAGGCGTAATACGGCGAGATCGTATTGAGGCGCGCGCCCGATCACGGTGGCGGCAATGTCTTCGCCGCCGGGCATGCGCACGACAATCTCGGAGCCTTGAACAACGTGGTTATTGGTGACGACGTGGCCTTGCTCGTCCCAGATAAACCCAGTGCCGCCGCCGACGGCCACCGTGTTCAAGCCGGTGAAGTCGCGCTCGCCGCTGACCACGAGCACGACAGAGGGCGACACGGACTCGAAAATGGCGATTGTCGCCTGTTCGCTCTCGGCCAGCGTGCCGCGCGCTTGCACCACGCGTGGATCGACCGAG
>CAZHWA010000443.1:0-2701 GCA_964536175.1 uncultured Terricaulis sp.
CAGGGAATTCCTGTCGTGTCGCGCCGCCATCGCCGATCGTGTCGCCACCATATTGGGTCAGCGCATCTTCGGCGCCGTCTTCGTGCCGGTGATCGTGTTTCAGCCGAAGGCCGGTATCGGTCCGGCTAATCACCCACGTGCGCGAGCGGTCTTCGCCGACATGAAACGGCACGAGCACCTCGTCTGCGCTGCACTCGCGCACATGCATCATCAGCCGCTGGCTGGCGAAATCGGCGTCTGCTGCATCGGTGGTGACGACGCGGCCCTCATAGGCGTTGCCGCACAATGCCGAGAGGTTGTCGAAGAACTGATCTTGCGGAGAAGACGACGCCGGCGCGACGCATGCGGCCAGTGCGGCGGCCGCTATCGAGATGAAGAGCCTATGCATCCTTGGGTCGCTTCCAGACAAAGAGAAAATAGGTCGTACCCAGCCAAAGTACGAGAATCGATACATTTGTGACAACCGCCGCTGCATTTGACCAGGACTGGCCCGCATTGCGCAACACGGCGCTTGTGATTGGCGAGTGCTCGCCTGCCGCCGCGAGCGCCGCCAATTGCTCGCGCGCGCCGATGACCTGTGCGCTCGCGTTATACATCAGCGTGAAACATGGCGTTGCCGAGAAAGTAGAGGGTAAACACCGCCACTTTCATGGCTGTGCCGGAGCGATGCAGGAAGTAGAAGACGGCGGCGATCAGAACGAGGTGCAGACTGATCATCCGCGCGATCATGCTTTGCTGCCACGTCGTAGCCTTGCAGCAAGTCCAGAACCTCAACCTCGCTCATGCGCCCTCCAGCCATGCCGGCAGCCTCTCCAGCGCCAGTTGATCGGCCACGGCCCAGCGCCGGCGCACGATCTCGAACCTGTCGCCGCGCACCAGCACCTCCGGGACGAGCGCGCGCGCATTGTAGGTGGACGCCATCACGGCGCCGTAGGCGCCGGCGGTCATGAAGGCGACAAGATCGCCTGCGTCGAGCGGCGGCAGGGCCCGGTCGCGGGCGAAGGTGTCGCCACTCTCGCAGATAGGACCGACCGCATCGTAGCGCGCGAGCGCTGCGCTGCTGGGTTCTTGCGCCGGCTTGATGTCGTGATAGGCGTCGTAGATGGCCGGCCGGATAAGGTCGTTCATCCCGGCGTCGAGAACCAGAATTGGCCGGGCCGGGCGATCCTGGATGCGCACGACGCGCGAGATCAGCACGCCCGCATTGCCGGCGATCATGCGTCCAGGTTCGAATGTCAGTTGCAGCTTCATGCCGTGGAAAACACGTTTGACCATGGCGGCGTAGTCCGCGGGCGAGGGTGGGTCCGGCTCGTGGAAGTACGGCACGGCCAAGCCGCCACCGAGGTCGAGCCGCTCAACGGCCAAACCTTCCCCACGCAAGCGTTGAGTGAGCTCGCGCAGCACTTTGAAGGCCGCCTCGAATGCGGACAGATCCTTGATCTGACTGCCGATGTGGACGGCAAGTCCCTTCGCATCGAGGTGGCCCTCGGCGACTGCGCGCCTATAGAGTTCCTCGGCTTGCGCCGGCGACACACCGAACTTGGCCTCGCCCTTGCCGGTGGAGATCTTCTCGTGTCCGCCGGCGCCGATGTCGGGATTGACGCGGATCGCAACCGAGGGGCGCGCCTTCAACGCCCAGGCGATGCGCGACAGCATCTCCAGCTCGGCAACACTTTCGACATTGATCTGGTGGATGCCGGTGCGCACGGCAAAGGCAAGTTCCGCCTCGGACTTTCCGACGCCGGAGAAGATGATCTTCGCCGCCGGCACGCCGGCGGCGAGCGCACGCTCGATCTCGCCCTGGCTTACAGTGTCGGCGCCTGCGCCTTTGCGTGCAAGCGTCGCCAGAACCGCGATGTTCGCGTTGGCCTTCACGGCAAACGCCAGCAGGATCTCCCGCGGCGCAAATGCGGATTCGAACACGTCGTAATGCCGTTCGAGTGTCGCCGTGGAATAGACATAAGCCGGCGTGCCGACGGCGTTGGCGATGTCTCTCAGCGCCACGTCTTCGCAGCAGAGCGTTCCGCCGCGATATTCGAAGTGATTCATTGGCTGGGCGCGGCGTCGGCAGGCGCTTGCAGAATCTCGGGGATGGCCATGCGATTGGGAATGGCCGGCTGAGTGACCTGTACAACGGCGATGTCAACCACAACCTGATGCTCGGGTAGCGAGGCCTCCGGCCGCCCGGTCTCGTATCGCGCGCAGCGCGGATCGAGGTCCTCGTTGTTCTCCATCTGGCGCTCGCATTCGCGGCGAATGGCGTCTTCGCTGTTCCACATCGGATCGGGCCGGTCGAGATCGCCCTTGATGCCGCAGGCCGCGAGCAGCGTCAGTCCAATGAGGCCCAAGACCATGCGGCTCATTCGAACATCTCCTTCCAGCGGTCGATCTGCTCGCGCACGCGCAAGGGCGAGGCGCCGCCATAGCTATCCCGGCTCTCGACCGACTTTTCAACTGTCAACAGCGCCCGCGCGGCCTCGGTTATGCGCGGCTCGACGGCCTGAAACTCATCTAGCGGCAGCCGGACCAGCTCTGCGGCCCCTGTTTCTTCGGCGCGCCGGACAATCCGCCCGGTGATCTCGTGGGCTTCGCGGAAGGGCAGCTTCAGCTCGCGCACCAGCCAGTCGGCGAGATCGGTGGCCGTGGAATAGCCGCGCGCTGCCGCGTCACGCATGACGTCGCGATTGAAGGCGATGGTCTC
>CAZHWA010000444.1:0-2699 GCA_964536175.1 uncultured Terricaulis sp.
GTATCGGGGTGGCGCTGTCGCGGAACGGCATGATTGCGGCGAGGAAGCGTTGTGGATGTGCTTGCATCCAGGACGCCAGCGTGCCCGGATAGCCGTTGAGCACACCCAGCACGATGTTGTGTCGATCCATCTCGGCGACGGTGGCGTTCATCAGCGCCGCGCCCGGCTGTACGCTTGGCGCGCCGCTCGCAGGGTTGGGCATAGTGCGCGACGATTCCGGCGGGTCGGTGTGCAGGTGCATGTCGATAATGGGCCCGTCATAGCTGACCGCCGTCGCTGTGGCCGTGGAGCACCCAGAAAGGCCGAGCGCGGCGAAGACGATCACGCTGACGGCGATGAAGCTTCGGCGCATGGCTCGCTCCCGTGCAAGCGGAAACGATAGCCTGACGGCAGGCGGCCGCAAGGCTGGCCCTCGAAAGCAGTAACTCCTCCGAAACCAAATCACCCGTTCTTGGACGAGTCGATTCGGGTCGGGGGACAGGGATGACGCAGAACGACGCGCTAGCCGCGTTCCTGGGGCCAGAGCTTTTCGAACGGCTCGACTGGGGCCGTCTCAACGGCACGCAGCGTGAAGCGATTCTCTCCGTGTTCCGAGTCGGACTCGCGGCGGGGGCGCAATCGGGGGCGGTGTCGACCATCGATTGCGTGCTTGGGCGCGGCAAAGTGCTTATCTGCGAAGACGGCTCGCGCTGGCAGGCGCGCGAACGCGACGACGCCGAACTGATCGAGGACTGGGGCGCGGGGGCCCTGGTCGCCATCCATCGCCAGCTGATTTACCGGCTCGATCCCTACGAGGCGGCGGAAGTGGAGCTGCTTCGGCTCTAAGGGAGTGGGGCGATAGAGCAGGGGGGGGCAGGAGGTGACGCGACGTCCTCCTATTGCCTTATTGCGATACTGCCCTACTGCCTTCGTATGGCCTACGAAACCATAAGACTTGAGATCGCCGACGGCGTGGCCACGGTGACGCTGAACCGGCCCGAACGCATGGACGCCACCGTCGCCGATGACGATGTGCGGGCGGTGATCGTCACAGGCGCGGGGCGCGCATTCTGCGCCGGCGCCGATCTCGGTTCGGGCGGAGCGACCTTCGACTATGAGCAACGGCTGGCGGCGCGCGGCGTGGATGAGGCGTTCGATCCCGAGCGGGCGCGCGACGGCGGCGGCAAGGTAGGACTGCGCATCTATGAAAGCTTGAAGCCCGTTATCGCCGCCATCAACGGTGCGGCAGTGGGCGTCGGCGCCACCATGACCTTGCCCATGGACATTCGCCTTGCCGCCGAAGGCGCCAAGATAGGCTTTGTATTTGCGCGCCGCGGCATCGTGCCGGAAACGCTGTCGTCCTACTTCCTGCCGCGGCTGGTCGGGCTGCAGACCGCGCTTGAATGGACCATGACCGGGCGGGTGTTCACGAGTGAAGAAGCGCATGCGCGAGGTTTGGTGCGCTCGCTGCACAAGCCGGAAGATGTGTTGCCCACGGCGCGAGCAGTGGCGCGTGAGATCGCCGACAACACCGCGCCTGTATCTGTGGCGCTGGCCAGACGCATGATGCTCGACATGCTGGACGCCGATCACCCGATGGAAGCGCATCGCCTGGAAAGCCGGCTGATGGTGGCGCGCGGCAAGTCGGACGACGCCAAGGAGGGTGTGAGCTCGTTTCTGGAGAAGCGGCCGGCGCGGTTTCCCGACAAAGTCTCGCGCGGCCTGCCGCAGCCGTTTCCCTGGCGTCCCACGCCGAAATTCCGGCCCTAGGCCGGATCAAGCCCCAGCACGTCGCGCATCGAATAAAGGCCGGGCGGTTTGTCGGCGCTCCACAAGGCAGCAGCGAGGGCGCCGTCGGCGAACACGCCGCGATCGAGGGCCTGATGCGAAAGCGTGATAACTTCACGCTCGGCGGCAAAACGAACGTCGTGCTCGCCAACGAGCCCGCCGGCGCGCGTCACCGCAAAGCCAATGCCGCCGGGCTGGCGCGCGCCGTCTGCGGCCTGGTGCGGCGCCAGCCGTAACGCCTCCAGCGTGGCCCCGCGCCCGCGCGCGGCCGCTTCGCCAAGCATCAGCGCCGTGCCGGACGGCGCATCGACCTTGCGGCGATGATGCGCCTCGTGGATCTCGATATCCCAGTCGGCGCCCAGCTTTTGCGCGGCTTGCTCGACCAGGGCGGCGAGCAGCGTCACGCCGAGACTGAAATTGTGCGAGCGAACGATGGCGATGCGCGTGGCGTGCGCTTCGATCTGCTGTTCGTGCTCTGGGGCAAAACCGGTGGTGCCGACGATCGCGGCGCGCACGGGTGTGGCGGCCAAGGCGTTGAGCGCTTGCAGCGTAGCGTTCGGCGCGGTGAAATCGAGCCAGACGTCGGCCTGAGCGGCCGCGGCTTCGGCGTCGGCTGTGGTGCTGACATTGAGTGTGGGCACGCCGGCGAGCGTGCCAATGTCGGCGCCCTGGACGCCGCCCGAGCGTTCTGTGCCGCCGACCACCTGGATGCGCTCGTCGACGCTGGCGGCGCGCACGAGCGCTCGTCCCATGCGGCCAGCGGCGCCTGCGATAGCGATGCGAAGTGTCATGAGCGTGTCTTGGACCGTTGGCGCGGCGCGGGCAAGGAGCTCGGTCGCGAGGGGCGAAATGGGCGCTTGTCGCACCGAGTTCCGCTAGCGCGCGGGGCCTTCGCTCGCGGTTGTCAGTCCCGCTGCGCGCGCGGGGCCGCG
>CAZHWA010000445.1:0-515 GCA_964536175.1 uncultured Terricaulis sp.
CCCGCCCACACGCGCGGCGATGAGAAGGCCGCGGAGGTTGCTCCCCCTCCGCGGCCTTGGCTTATCCGGGCAGAGCCGGTCAGAACGAGCGCCGCAGCGTCACGCCCACCGTGCGCGGCTGATTGACGTGAAAAGCGAGCCGGGCGCGCGCGCCGCGTTCGCGGTCGAACGAGAGCAGTGCGTTCTCATCGGTGGCGTTGTTGACGTAGAAGATCAGCGCCCAGTTCTCGCTCTCGATGCCGGCGCTCAGATTGAGAATGGTGTAAGAGTCCAGCTCAAGATCGAGCACCGTCGCTTCCGCACCGGTCGCGCCGGCGAACGGCAGTCCTGAAACGAACGAGCGCGGATTGTCGACCTGGTCGGACGGCTGCGTGTAGCGGCTGCCGACATGCTGCACGGACGCCGCGACAAAGGCCTCGCTGCCCGCATCGAAGAAGTTGATTGGGAAGTAATAGGCCGCCGTCGCCGCCGCTTGATACTCCGGTACGGAGGGCAGCCGGTTGCCGGCCTCGATG
>CAZHWA010000445.1:525-2694 GCA_964536175.1 uncultured Terricaulis sp.
TTGCCCATGCCGTCGCGCACCGTGGAGTCGAACTCGGCCTCCACCCAGCTGCCGGCGAAGGTGAGTTCGAGGCCATCGAGCGGCTCCCAGCCCAACTCGACCTCGACGCCTGCGGCATGCGCCTCGGGCACGTTGAACGAGATGCGCGAGGAGCAGGATCCGGCGTCGAGTGTCACCTGCAGATCGCTGATCTCGTTATAGAAAGCAGCCGCGTTGAAGAAGAGGTTCGGCCGCGTGATCTTGGCGCCTGCTTCGTAGTTCCAAGATGTCTCGTCATCGTAGCTCTGGAAGCCGCCAAAAATGGCTTCGTCCTGCGGCGTGCACAGCGGCAGGTTGAGCGGATCGTTGACGCCGCCGAGCCGGAAACCCTGCGCAGCCTGCAGGTTTAGCCGCACGTCGTCGCTCGCCTCGTAGCTTGCAATGAAACGCGGCGTGAAGCCGCTCGATTGCGTGGCGTCGGTGCGGTCATCGCCGTTCGAGAACAAGCCGCCGGAGCGGAAGCGCCGTTCCTCTTCGAAATCGTAATAGCGCCCGCCCGCCGTCAGCGTGAGCCGCTCGGTCAGTTCGTAGTCGACTTCGCCGAACAGGGCCCATTGCTGGATGTCGTAGGGCAGGTCGGCATTATAGGGCGAGTCCGGGCCATAGCCGTTCGCCACTGCGGCGGAGGTGCCGGCGCCGAGCGTCAGATCGGTGTAGAAGTCGTAGCCTGGCGTCGGCAGTCGCTGCGCGTAATTGCGTTCGATGTCGGTGTAGAAGGCGCCGATCAGCCAATGGAAGGGGCCCTCTGTAGTGGAGGCGAGGCGCACTTCCTGCGAGAACTGATTGAGATCAGTGTTGTCGCGCAGATTGGATGGCAACAAAACCGCAGCGTCAGGAAAACCGAGATCCACCGAGACCGAACCGCTGAGCGCGCTTGCATCGCGGCTGACCAGGATATTGCGTGAGATGTAGCTGGTGATCGATGTCAGCGACATCGCGCCGAGATCGAGTTCGACGGTCAGATCGCCGATCAAGGTCTCATCGCGGAATTCTTCATCGAGCAGCAGGAATTGCTCGCGTTCGTCGAACGTGACAGGCGGACGCGTCGTCGTGAAGGGATTGGCGAGAACGTTATAGACTTCCTGGCGGTTGAAGCCGCCCGTCTCGATCATCTGATAGGCGATGCGCGGCGTGATGGCGATATTCGGCGACGGTTCGAGCCGCAGCGCCATGCGCCCGCCGGTGCGTGTGCCATCGTTCACATCTTCGCTGACGCTGCCGCCTTCGCGGAGCGCATCGACGAAACCCGCGTACTCAGTGTGATAACCGACAATGCGCAGCGCTGCGGCGTCTCCAAGCGGCAGGTTGACGACGCCTTTGAGGTGGCCGCCCTCGCCGCCGTCGGTGACGGTGTTGACGTTGCCTTCAAGCGTGCCGCCGAAAGCGCCGATCTCCGGCTGGTTGGTGATGTAGCGGATCGTGCCGCCCACCGAGCCCGAACCGAAGAGCGTGCCTTGCGGCCCCCGCAGAGTTTCGACCCGGTTAAGATCGAAGAGGTCGAGATCCGGCGTGAACAGCGACAGCGATATCACTGTGTCGTCGAGATAGACCCCGACTTGCTCTTTTACCCCAGGCTGGTCGCGCACGATCTGTCCCGCCGAGACCCCGCGCAGCGAGACCTGGCTTTGACCTGGCCCCAGGTTCTGAATGGCCATCCCGGCCACGTTTCTCGACAGGTCCTCCAGGTTGCCCGAGCCTGTGCGCTGGATGTCCTCCTGCGTCTGCGCATTCACCGAAAACGGCACATCCTGGATGGAGCTCTCGCGCTTTGTCGCGGTGACGACGATCACCTGATCTTCATCTTGCGCCTGTGCAGGCGTCGGAACGGCCAAAAGCGAAAAGGCGATCGCTGCGGCCGCCGCAAGCAGCAAACTACGTCGCGTTGTCATTCTCGGTCCCCCACGTTCGCGGTTTGCGGAGAGATTAACCATAAACCATGCGGGCGCCGTCGCTTACGCTTGATGGGCGAACCGGTCCCTCGCGCGCGTGCGCACTGGGGGCGTGTGGGATCGCGGCAGCACCGCGCGGCGCCTGGATTCGGCCGGCCCGTTTTCACACTTTTTCCGGCGTGCGCCGCTGAAACTACAACGAAAACCACAAATCGAATTCGGCAGGCTGGATTCGGCCCGA
>CAZHWA010000446.1:0-2132 GCA_964536175.1 uncultured Terricaulis sp.
GGATCAAGCTCTCGGAAAGAGTGGCGCGCGTAAGATCGCGCCGACAGGCGGAGGGTTTTCGCGATGAAAGAATTTGATTGCCGTAAATGCGGCCTGCCCCATGCGCCGGACGCGAAGCAGCTTTGCTTGCGTTGCGCGCACGAAGAAATGTGCGAGCGCCGCGACCGGATCATGCGGGAAGAGTGCAACGCCGCGCATAAGCGGCGTCAGCAATTCGTGGCCATGTTCGGCGGCAATCGCCATTTTCGCCGCCGCTCTCTCAAAGTGGGGCGCCAGTAATGGCGACTAGATACGATTGCGCCGTCTGTTACGGTTCGTTTCTGGCGCATGAAGTCGAACGCGTGAGCGTTGGCGGCTTTGAGGCGTTCGTATGCCTGGAGGCGTGTTCAACGCTGTCCCAGGAAGCGCGCGAAATAGAGAGCGCGGACGCCCCGCCCTTCGAAGCGCCGGCCGAATGCGGGAAAGCGCGCGGCCTGTTCGGCGGCCTCATGCGCGCATTTCGGAAGGCCGCATAATGGACCGCTTCCCCTCCCCTTTCCGCTGCGAGCTGTGCGGCGCCCAAACGGAAAAGCGCGAAACGCTGGTGCGCAAGTCGGCGCCGCCGTTGACCGTCTGCCCCGCATGCCTGGAGCGCCACCTAGCGGCGCTGCACTCGCGCCCCCTGTTTACTGAGGCATGAGCGAAGCGCCGCAACATTGGCGCGCCGCGATTGTCAACGGCGTTCGCTGCCTTGTCCCTACGGACGAGGCAACGGAGGCTTGGCTTAAGCGCCGCAAGGTTGGCGAAGCCGTCGCCATGAAGCCGGACCATATTCGCAACGCGGAGCGCTCCGCCCTCTATTGGGCGACGTGCGCCACGGTTGCCGAGAATCACGCGGAGCTAACCGACCGCGTTCAAGTCAGCGACACGCTTAAGCAGCTTGCGGGCCTTGTGAACGTCTGGAGCGTCACGCTTCCGGACGGTGAAAAGTGCTTTTGGGCTAAGCCGCGCTCGATAGCGTTTCAGAAAATGACGGAAGAGGAATTCGTCCCGTTCATGGAAAAGAGCTTTCGGCTGATCGAGTCGCACCTTTGGCCCGGCGTTGACGTGGACGAATTGCGGAAGGAGGCGTTTCTGCGCTCCGGTGTCAGTAATGGCCGCAACTGATCTTTTTGGCGAGCCGATGCCGGCGGAGTCTAAGGCGAAGCGCAAGCCGACCGTAAAACGCGGTTATGCTGCACCGCCTGGAACCGGGCCGGAGGGAGAGACGTGCAAGACATGCGCGCATCGCGTTCGCCGGCAATGGGCCGGGACGTTTCAGAAATGCGGCCTAATGTCTGCGCGATGGACTCGCGGGCCGGGGAGCGACATTCTCGCACGCTCTCCCGCGTGTAAGCATTGGGCGCCTTTGGCGGATAAGGGGAAATGACTCCCCTTCCCGTTCGTCTCGCGCTCGCCGGCTCAATCACGCTTGGAACGGCCGGGCTCTGCGATCTGCTTGGTATCTTCCCGGCGCTTGGCGCGGCCGGCGTTTCGCTTGCGGCGGCGCCGCTGGCGCTGGCGGCCGGCGTCGCTGGCTTGATCGTGTGGGGCGGCGAAGCGGCTAAGGCGCGCCTGCTCGAATGGGGGCAAGAGGCGTCCGGCCTGCGGACGATCATCGCGCGCGGCGGTTGGGGTTTCTTTGTCGCAATCTCCATTTGTCTTTCGCACGCCGGACTAGTCGCCGCAGAGTGTGCGGTTTTGGCGCCGGTTGTCGCGCCGCTCGAAAGCGCCGTGACGCGCGAGAGTGAAGCGCTGGCGTCGGCAGAGCGCGCGGAGCGCCAGGCGCGCGAACGCATCGCCGCGCGCATCGCGGAACTGAATTCAGACATTGCGGCGACGCCCGACGATTGGAGCGGCCGGCGCGAGCGTCAAGCGTTGCGCGAGACGCGCGACGCGATCCGGGGCGCTGAGGCGGACACGCTTCGCCCGCTCGAATTGGCGACGGCTGCAGCCCGCTCCGAACTGGCGACGGCTGAGGCCGCGCGCGAGCGCGCGCCTAAAGGCTTCCTCTCGCTCGCGCTCCCGCTTCCGTTCGGCCTTCCGCCCTTCCCTTTCGTGGCGTGGCTTATTCCTATCGCGCTCGAATATCTAACCGGCCTTGTCGGTTGTAT
>CAZHWA010000446.1:2142-2678 GCA_964536175.1 uncultured Terricaulis sp.
GCTGATCGAGGGCCGGCGCCGCGGCGCGAAGCGCGAGCGATCCTGCACGAAGACGTTTTGAGCCTGGACGCGGCCGGGCTCGAATTGCTGGCGAACGATCCGGACTTGCTACGGCGCATCGGTTCTAAGCACGCCAGCCTTGCGGCCAAGGTGACTCACATCCTTAGCCCGCGCGGACGCAAGGCGTCCTGATTAAGTAAATATTTACTTATTGTATGTTACTAAAGCGTTGCACTTAGGACGCTTCGGCATGACACATTTTAGAATGACCGGACGCGCGCTCCGTCTTGCGCGTGAACGCCTAGGCTTGTCTTGCGCTCAGCTCGCGTCGGCCCTGTCCATGACGGCGGCCGGCGGCGCCGAAATCGAGGCCCTGGAGGCGCAGCCGGCGCGGGACGTTCCCGGCCCGCTTGGCTTGGCCGTCCAGGCTCTTTCGGACGGCTGGCGGCCTCCGCACATTCGCGGAGCCGTTGCGCTCCAAATTGCCGCCTAGATCGAGCCGGCTGGTGCGGCTGAATATTGCCGCCGTTCCCTGC
>CAZHWA010000447.1:0-2676 GCA_964536175.1 uncultured Terricaulis sp.
GCGAGGCCTCGTCCCGCCGGCGGCCCGCATCGGCCGACGGGGCGGCCTGCACCGGGCCGATCGCGATGGCCGTGATCTCGGTCGAGACCGAGACGGTCGGGGTGGGGGCCGGGCGCGACGGCTCAAAGCTGGGCCGGTCGGGCGGCCGGTCGCCGCCCGGCCGGGCGCTGATCGCTTCGCATCTGATCAGCGCGGCTGTCTTGTTCACGTTTGCCGTACACAAGCCTTTCCTCTGGTTTGTCGGCATCGTCGTCATCTGGGGCCTGGCGGCAGGCGTTGCGATCTCGATGAGCCGCACCATCGTGCAAGGCGCAGCCGAGCCGCAATATCTCGGCCGCGTCCTTGCGGTTTATTCGATGGGCTTCATGGGCGGGGCGCCGATTGGCTCGGCCTTGGTCGGCTTCGTGGCAGGCGAACTCGGCCCGCGCAGCGCTGCAATCATCCCGGCGCTGGGACTGGCGCTCGCCGCGCTGGCGCTGGCCGTATTCACCCCGCTCTGGCGCTACCGCGCCGCGCACCTCTGACGCCTAGCGGCCGCGGCGGTCGAACTCGTCCTGGCGGCGCTGTTGCTGCGGGCTGCGCGCGTTGAATTCGGTCACTTCCGCTTCCCAGCTGGTCCGCGTTGCGTTCACCTGTTCGACGCCCGCATTGTACGCTGTGCGCAAGCTCTGATAGCGCGCCTGCACTGCCTCCACTTCCGCGCGACGGCACTCCAACGCGGTCCGGTTGCTTTCAAACCAGCTGTTGTACGCTGCGTTGGCTTCTTCCATTTGCTCGTATGTCGCTGTTGCGCCATCCGGCAAACTGGGAGCGGCGGCGACAGCGGCGCAGGCCGTCTCGGCGGCGCCGGTTTCGGTTTGCGCTGACGCCGGTGTGGCGATCAGCAGCGCCGCTACTGCAGCGCCCAGCACGATTCTCATAGCTTGCTCCTCGTTCCGCCGGCGGCGAGCGCGCGCCGACAGTGCCGCATCTTCGTCAGCCCTTCGCCGCGTTGCGACGGGCTGAGTGAGGACGCCGCGCACCCACGCGCGGCGCCGCCCGTTATTGACCACGCGCCGCGCGCGGATCGCGCTCTCTGCGCTGGGGACGCGCGTTGAACTCGACCACTTCGACCTGCCAGGCCTCCACCGCAGTGCGGAGCGCGCTGTTTTCGGTGTTGAACTCGTTCGTCATCGCATCGGCCTGGGCCCGCGCTTGTTCGGCGCGCGCGCGCTTGCAGGCCAGCACCTCGTTCGTCGCTTGCGCCCAGGCATTGAAGCGTTCCGTCGCTGCCGCCATCGCCTCGCGCGAAGCGCTCGCCCCATCCGGCAGCTCGCTCGGCGCAGGCGACACCGTCCCGCAAGATGCGGGCGCTTGCGTCGTCTCGGGCTGCGCCATGGCGGGGGATGCAATCAAAAGCGCCGCAACCGCAGCGCCAAGCAGCAATCTCATGCTCTCACTCCTCGTGTCCCATCGGATATTGCTGACCCCTCGTGGCGGCGATTTGGGCACAAATCCCGGCCAAAATGCGGTCGCAACATCATTCCCTGCGTAACTTGAGGGAACCCCCATCGCCCTCCATTAGCCCCCGCAGGCCGCTCTCGCAATCGGGCCAACTGCGCCAGCGGGCCTAGCGCTCGCTGCGGAACGGAATGTTCATGCGCAGCCTGCCGCGTGCGGGGCGCCCGTCCAGCAGTAGCGGCGCCATCCGGTATTCGTCGGCAATTCTGAGCGCCGCCTGCCCGAAGCCGGCATTCGGCGGCGTTTCGGAGACTACAGCGCAGTCCAGCCGCCCGTCGGTCTCGACCAGACAGTCCAGCTCCACGTCCCCGGCGACACCTTGCATGAATGCCGAGGCCGGATAGAAGCGCGCCAAGCTCGTCGGCCGCCGCAGCCAGGTCGGGTTCGACACTGCGACTTCGGCGGGTGTGGCGCTCGCCGCCGCTTCCGTCGGGTCGTCTGTCGCGTCCGGAACCACAGTTTGCGGATGCTGCGGCGGCTGAGCCTGCGGCGGCGGAGCACGATCGGGCGGCGCAGACGCGGGCGGGGGCGGCGTCACCTGGGCGATGACCGCGCCTTCGGCCACGTCAAAATCCGACACCGCAAACCGCGATGTGACCGCCCAGACGAGCAGGCCGCCCACGACCAGCGCTGCGGCGCTGAGAGAGAACCAACGCAGTGTCATGCTTGCGATCGGCGGCCCTAGCGGGCCGTCGACGACGCCAAACTAACCGAAAAACACGCCAAGCTCAGCGGCGTACGCCGCCGCGCTGCAGTTGCTCCATGCGAAAACTGCAGGCGCCGAGGCGCCGCGGTCCTGCTATTGAAGCTGCCAGCGAATGGTCCGCCGGATGCGCCCGCCGCTGGTGGGCCGTCCGTCAGCAGTTTCCGGCGCAACCTGGAACTCGCGCGCAATACGCAAGGTCGCATCGCCAAAGCCATAGCCGGGCGGATCCTCCGCGACGATCGTGCACGACAGACGCCCGTTCGCGGCGACCAGGCACTCGACCGTGGCCGATCCCTCCACATCGCGCGCCTGCGCGCGCGATGGGTACAAGCGCGCGTAGTCGTCGCCATTCGGCTGACGCAGCCAGCGCACGCCGGTGAGCACGGCCGGCGCCGGCGGGGCCGGCGGCGGGTCGATGGCGACCGGGTCCGGCGTCGGCGTCGGCGGCGCCAAGGGCTTTGGCGGCGGCA
>CAZHWA010000448.1:0-2665 GCA_964536175.1 uncultured Terricaulis sp.
GCCGCCTCGGACCCGGCCAATCCGCCGCCGACCACATGCACCGGTTTCATTGATCCTGTCATGAGCGCCTTATAGAGTGGGCGTTGGCCATTGCGGAGGGGCAAGATGATGCGAGTTGGGCTAGCCGCGGGGCTGTTGTGGGCCTTGTGCGCCACTGCATCGGCGCAGACGCCCAATCCGGTCATCCAGCATTACCGTGCGTATGAGGCTGCGCTCGATACCGGCGATCTCAACGCCGCTGAGCGAGAAGCCGCCGCCGCGCTCGCCGCTTCCGAAGCGCGTGACGGAGACGGCGGCCGCACCGCGGTGCTTGCCCTCAATCTCGCGACTGTCCGCTTTCTCAACAACAATGTCGCCGGCGCCCTCGCGCCTGGACAACGCGCGCTGACGCTCGCGCAAACGCACGGCGAAACAATCACAGGCGTGGCGCCCGCGTTCGCGCAGTTGCTCGTCGCCCGCGCCGAGCTTGCCGCCGGACACGACGGCGCGGCGGAGCGCTTGGCGGCGGCGATCGAGGCCGCGCAACAGCAACGCCTGGCGCCGGCTGAAATCTACGACGCCGCCCTGGAACATGCCGTCTTCGCCTTCCGCAACGAGCGCTATGGCGAGTCGGCGCGCTCTTGGGCCATTGCCGCCAATTTCTCCGAAGGCTCGCGTCTGGCCCCCGCACACGCGCGCGGCATGGCGCTGACCGGCGGCGCGGCCGCCCTGGTCCTGGACGAGGTCGATGGCCGCCGGCGCAGGATCGAGCCGGCTGTCGCGAGCGAGGCCTATGGCATGCTCGTTGAGGCGCTCAATGTGCTCGCCACGCTGCCGAGCGTAAACACCGACGGCGAGGTCACCCTGGCGATGCGCAGTTATGCCGAAGCACTGGCGTGGCGAGCTGTGTTGCACGCCAAGCTGGCGTCGGACGGGCGGCGCATCCCCGAAGTGCAGCCAGCGCAGGGCGACGGCGCAGATGGCCTCAATGAAGTGTATGCAGGCGCCGTTTCGGCTGCCGCTCAGGCGCCCCGGTGTCATATCCGCGTCGAGCCGCGCATTCCATCTCAGCTCTATCCAGACGAAGCGCTAAGGCAGGGGCGCCTCGGCGGCGTGGCCGTATTTTTCCGCATCAACGCGGCGGGGGAACTGGAGGATGTCGAGGCGCTCGCGTCCGTAGGCGGCGCCGCGTTCGGCGATTCGGTGGAGCGGGCGGGCGCTTGGCGCGTGGAGCGGCGCGCGGATTCGCCGCCGGACTGCCGCATGGCGATGAATGTCATCCGCAGCATCTCATTCCAGCTGGGGCGGTAAGCGCCCGCGCTCGATTGCAGTCCGGCGAGGTTCGTGCCAGAGCGCGCCGGCATGACAACCACCGTCCCGGTCCGCGAGTGCGTCGGCGAAGCGCTGCGCTTCACCACCGACAATTCCCGGTTCATTCTGATCGTCAGCGCGGCCGGCGCCGGCGCGCTGGCGCTGCTGACCGGGTTGGTATTGTTGGTTGCGCCGCTGTCGCTGTTTGCGAGCCTGGCCAGCACCTTCGCGCGCGCTGCGGTGTACGCCGCCTTCGTCGCCGCCATACTCTACGGCGCCCACGCAGTGCGGCCGCGCCTCGCAGGCGACGCCTGGCGGGTGTGGGCGTCGATGGCCATCGTCGGTTTCTTCATGTTCATCGTCATGTTCGTGGCCTCCATCCCCGGCATGATCGTGCTGCTGACCGGCCCGCTCGCGCCTTATGTCGACGATCTGACCGGCGCCGGACAGAGCCAGGCTGCGGTCATGCAGGTGCTGACACGCTTCGCCAAGGAACAGCCCCTGCCTGTCTTGCTCTTCACGCTGTTTTACGCGGTGGTCTGGATGCTGCTGACCTCGCGCCTTTATCTCGCCGCGCCCGCAAGCGTGGCGGCCGGCCGCGTGCTAACCTTCGAGACATGGCGCTGGACGCGCGGGGCTGTGCTGTCGATTGTCTGGTCCCGCATCATGCTGTTGGCCCCGGCCTATGTGCTGGTCAGCGCCATCGATCTGCTCATCGCTCGGAGTTTCGGCATCAACGCGTTCGATCCGGTGGCTGCCACGAACATGGCGCAGGCCAATCCGCTCGCCTTCATTGTCTATGTGTTCGCCACCGGCTTCATCACCTTGGTGATCTACGCCGCGCTTGAGGCGGGGCTGTCGACTTCGCTGTTCCGGGCTTTGCGGAAGGACCCGCCGGCCGGCATGACGCTCGACCAGGTCCTCAAGTCGGATTAGGCCGCCACGCCCATGGCCTCTCGCGCGTATGTCGCCGACGTGCTGCGGCTGGCCGGCCCGGTTGCGTTGGCGCGCCTCGGCATCATCGGCATGGCGCTCACCGACGTCATCGTCGTCGGCCAACTCGCGCCGGACGAGCTGCCGCACCAGGCGCTGGGCTGGGCGCCGACAGCGGTGTTTCTCGTCGCCGCCATCGGCCTGCTGCAGGGCGTGCAGATCTGGGCGGCGCGGTCGATCGGCGAGAAGAACCCGGAAGGCGCGGGCGTTGCCCTGCGGCGCGGCCTGCTGCTCGCCTTCGGCGCCGGGCTTATCTCAGCTGCGCTGATGTGGCTCGCCGGCGAGCGCCTGTTCACGACCTTCGGCATCGCGACGAGCCTCGCTGCGCCGTCGACGCCGGTGATGAGAATCCTGGCGCTTTCGATCCCGCTGCACCTTCTCT
>CAZHWA010000449.1:0-2654 GCA_964536175.1 uncultured Terricaulis sp.
CTCCAGGCCGTACAAGCCTTGGTCGAACGGATTGCCGGCGAGAAGCGCGCGCCGAAGAAGGATGAGCTGGACGAACTCCTCGGTCGCCATGCCGCAGTCGACATCGCGCTTTTCGGCCGGATGCTGGCCGACAAGCGATCCGGGGCGCTGGCCAACCGCTTCGCCGCATGGGGTTTGGCGCAAGGCCTCAAGCACGGCGACACCGTGGCGCTGCTTTTGCCCAACCGCGCTGAGTACATCCCGGCCTGGATGGGCCTGGCCAAGATCGGCGTCGCCGCCGCGCTCATCAACAACAATCTTACCGGCAGCGCGCTGGCGCATTGCCTCTCCATCTCCGACGCCGATCACGTCCTCGCCGATCTCGAAAGCGTCGCCGCCGCCGACACCATCCGCGCCGGCCTGGCGCGGCCGCTCACCTACTGGCTGATCGATGGCGAGGCCGACGGCGCGCACCGCGCGCTCGATCTCAAAGCGCCCAAGCTGGCGCCGGAGCGGCCTCCCAAGTCGCATCGGGCGGGCCTCAAGGCCAAGGACGTCGCGCTCTACATCTTCACGTCCGGCACCACCGGCCTGCCCAAGGCGGCGAAGATCACGCACGTGCGCGCCCAGCTCTACATGCGTGGTTTTGCCGGCGCTACGGGCGCCAAGGCGCACGACACGATCTATTGCGCGCTTCCGCTTTATCACGCCACGGGCGGGCTGTGCGGCGTCGGCGCAGCTTTGCTCAATGGCGGTACGGTGGTGTTGCGACGGCGCTTTTCGGTCTCCCAATTCTGGGACGATATCGCCGATCACGGCTGCACCATGTTCGTCTATATCGGCGAGCTGTGCCGCTATCTGATCAATGCACCCCCGCATGCCAAGGAGCGCGCACATGCGCTGCGGCTCGCATTCGGCAACGGCCTGCGGCCCGATGTCTGGGAGGAGTTTCAGCAGCGCTTCGCCATCGGCGATATCTTGGAGTTCTACGGCTCCACCGAAGGCAATGTGTCGCTGTTCAATTTCGACTCGCGGCCAGGCGCCATCGGGCGGGTGCCGAACTATCTACGCGGGCGCTTTTCGGTCCGCCTGGTCAAGTTTGACGTTGAAACCGAACAGCCGATCCGCGGCCCGGACGGCCTGTGCATCGAAGCGGCGCCGAACGAGATCGGCGAAGCTGTGGGGCTGATTGGCGGCGATGCGCGGTCCGAGTTCGCCGGTTACGCCGACAAGGCGTCTTCGGAACGCAAAATCCTGCGTAATGTGTTTGCTGAGGGCGACGCCTGGTTTCGCACCGGCGACCTGATGCGCAAGGATCAAGACGGCTACTTCTATTTCGTCGACCGCATCGGCGACACCTTCCGCTGGAAAGGAGAGAATGTTTCCACCACGGAAGTTCAGGAAGTCATCGGCCGCTACCCCGGGGTCGCCGAAGCGATCGTTTATGGCGTGCGCATCGAGGGCTTCGATGGCCGGGCCGGCATGGCGGCGATAACGCCCGAACCCGGCTTCGACCTGCAGGGATTGCGCGCGTTCATCTCACGCGAACTCCCCGCGTGGGCGCAGCCGCTCTTCATCCGCATCCAGCCCGCTATCGAAACCACCGGCACGTTCAAGTATCGCAAGATCGATCTGGTGCGCGAAGGCTTCGATCCGTCGGCCACCGAGCACGCCCTGTATTTCGACCATCCGGTCGAGCAGACTTATGTAGCGATCGACCCGACGCTCCATGCGCAGATCCAGGACGGCGCGTTCAGGCTCTGACGCTACTCGAACACGGCCGCCACTTTCCCGCCGATGATTTCGATCCGGCCGCGCCGTCCATACGCCTCCGCCAAAAAGCCCGGCGTGAGTGCGGCGCGCGGGGCGCCATCGGCGATGATGGCGCCCTCCTTCATCAGCACGACGCGTTGCGCGATGCTCGCAGCCAGCGCCACGTCGTGGGTAGAGAAGAGAACGGCGCCGGCGGCGGCCTGGGTGCGCATGATGTCGGCCACGCCGAGCGCCTGCGCCGGATCTAGACCGGCTGTCGGCTCGTCGAGCAGAAGCAGCGGCGCTTGCTGCGCCAACGCGCGCGCCAGATGTGCGCGGGCTTTCTCACCGCCGGAGATTTCATCCATAGGCCTGTCGCGCAAGTCCGTCAGCGCACACGCTTCGAGCGCCGCATCGACGGCAGCCCGATCTTGCGGACCGAGCCGATCCGGCGCCGCACCATGCGCGTAGCGGCCGAGCGCAACGAGATGCCGGACGCTCACGGGCCAGATGGCCTGCGGCCGCTGTGGCAAATAGGCGGCGCGCAGCGCGCGCTGGCGTGCTGAAAGCTGCGCGGGGTCGATCCCGCCGAGTCTCACCGTGCCGAATTGCACGGGGGCAAATCCCATTGCCGCACGCAGTAACGAGGTCTTGCCGGCGCCATTGGCGCCGAGCAGCGCAACAATGTCGCCCCTGCCAATGACGAGCGAGACCTCAGCAACCACCACCCGTTCGCGAAGCAGCACGCTTGCTGCGGCGAACTCCAGCAACGCGGTCATGCATCGCCTCCCCGCGAGGCTAGGCGCGCGGCGATCATCGCGAAGACCGGTCCCCCAAGCAAAGCAGCGGCGACGCCGAGCTTGAGTTCAGTGTCGGTCGGCAGCATGCGCACGGCGAGGTCGGCGCATGCGAGCAACGCCCCG
>CAZHWA010000450.1:0-2654 GCA_964536175.1 uncultured Terricaulis sp.
GCATGACCGACATCACCATGCCCGCGCTCTCGCCGACGATGGAGGAGGGCAACCTCGCCAAGTGGCACGTGAAAGTGGGCGATACGATCGAGCCCGGCCAAGTCATCGCCGAGATCGAAACAGACAAAGCGACCATGGAGGTCGAGGCCGTCGATGAAGGCGTAGTTGAAGCGCTGCTGGTCGAAGAGGGTGCGCAGGGCGTGAAAGTGAATACGCCGATTGCGCGGCTGAAGGGCGATGGCGACGCAAAGCCGGCGCCAAAGCAAGCGCAACATGAACCCTCTCCCCCCCCGCGGGGGAGAGGGCGGGGTGAGGGGGGGCAGGCCGACGCGCGGGCGCCTGAGCGTTTGGACGACCCCCCTTCTCCGCAAGGGAGAAGGGGAGGGGAGCGCATTTTTGCGTCGCCACTCGCGCGTCGCTTAGCCGAACAAGGCGGCATCGATCTCAGCGGCCTACGCGGCTCAGGGCCAAACGGCCGCATCGTCAAGGCGGACATCGAAGCGGCGCTGAAAGAACCGCAGCGCGCGCAACAGGCGCCGGCCCGCACAGAATCGCGCGAACTCGCCACAGGCCGCGAAGCGCGCGACGACGCGCCGGCTCCGCGCCGCTCACTCGAACGGATGGGTATTCGCCCCGGCAGCTACGATCTCGTACCGCTCGACATGATGCGCAAGACAATCGCCAAGCGTATGAGCGAGAGCTTTCGCGACGTCCCGCACTTTCCGCTCACCATCGACATCGAGATCGACGCTCTCCTCAAGGCGCGCGCCGAAATCAACAAACGTTTCGCCGAGAACGGCGTCAAAGTGTCTGTCAACGACATGTGTATCAAGGCTGCGGCGCTGGCGCTAAAGATGGTTCCTGAAGCCAACGCCTCCTACACGCCCGAAGGCGTCGCCATGCACCACCACGCCGACATCGGCGTTGCCGTGGCCATCCCCGGCGGCCTCATCACGCCCATAGTGTGGGCCGCGGAGACCAAGGGGCTCGCGCAGATCAGCCACGAAATGGCCGACCTTGCCGAACGCGCCCGCAATCGCAAGCTCAAGCCCGAAGAATATCAGGGCGGCACCTTCACCATCTCCAACATGGGCATGATGGGCATCAAGGAATTCGCCTCGATCATCAACGAGCCCCACGGCATGATCATGTCGATCGGCGCGGGCGAAAAGCGCCCTGTGGTCAAGAACGATGCACTGGCTATCGCCACAGTGATGACCGTCACAGTGACTTGCGATCACGGCGTCGTCGACGGCGCGCTCGGCGCGACCTTCCTCAAGGCCTTCAAGGGCTTCCTGGAAGACCCGATGGCGATGTTGCTCTAGGAGTGAAGCGCCCGCAGCCTAGCGGGCGGGCGCCGCGCTCTTAACCTGATCCAGCGCGATGCGGTGCATGACGCCGTCGTCCGACGTCCACTCGATCGCCTGGCCCTCGGCCAGACCGAGCAGCATAGCGCCCACCGGTGTCAGTACCGAAATCCGGTGCTTGGAGAAGTCCGCGGTCTGCGGATAGACTAACTCGTAATCCCGATAGCGTGACTCGTTGTAGGTAAAGGTGGCGATGCTGCCCATGCCGACCACGAAGGGCGGCAGCTCGTCCACAACTTTGGCCCGCGCAAGCTCTTCGTACAGCAGCACAGCGCCCGGCGCCTTGCCCAAAGCGGCATGCGCAAGGTCTGTCAGCAGCTCGTGGTCCTTATCTGCGACCATGATGGGCGTGCGACGGTTCGCCGGTGTGTGCTTGACCATGACTAGTCTCCAGGCGAGCGCACGCGAGTGCCCCGCCAACTTCCTCTTTCGATGTAACGTTTGAAGCTACGTGCAGGGTCCCCTAGCTGGCAGGGGACAGCTAGGGGTTAGGCGCGCGTTTGATCGCGTCGGCCACAGTTTGCGCGGAGAAGAAGAGCGCGGTTCATGGCGCCAATATAGGTTTTTGGCCGCCGGGTTTCAAGCTGGCTTACATGAGCGCGGCGTTGACCCACAGATGGGTGAGGATGCTGGCCACATAGCCGGCGGCGATAGCCCATGACCAACGGAGATGGTTCATGAAGGTATAATGATTTGGAACCAGCCCCATCAGCACTACGCCAGCGGCCGTGCCGATTGACACAAGGCTGCCCCCGACGCCGGTGCTCAGCGTGATCAGCATCCATTGTCCGCTCGACATTTCGGGATCCATGGTGAGCACCGCGAACATGAGCGGGATGTTGTCGAACGCCGCACCCAGGATACCGATGGCGATATTGGCCCAGGTTGCGCCCAGATCGCCGTACAAAAAACCCGACACGACCGCGAGGTGGCCTGCAACGCCCAATCCGCCGACGGCAAAGATGATGCCGAAGAAGAACAGCAGCGTGTCCCACTCGACCCGCCGCATCACCCGGAAGGAGTCGAACGCCATCTCCGCATCGTTCCGGCGCCGCCCAATATGCTGCAGCAGGTAGCTGTACATTTGTAGATACCCAAGGCCCAGCATCATGCCGAGCGCAGGCGGCAAATTGAGCACGCTCTTGAACGAGATGGCGGTGGCGATGGTAGCGGCGAACAGCAGAATGACGACGGCCCCGCCAGGCTTCATTTTTCTGTCCAGCCTGGCCGGTTCCGGCGGTCCTTTCGGCACGCCAAAATGCATCAGCGCCGCCGGCACGAGGAAAT
>CAZHWA010000451.1:0-2649 GCA_964536175.1 uncultured Terricaulis sp.
CAAGTATCCGGTCGGCGGCAAGTTGTCCGGCCGCGTCGCCAATATCTCCGGTTACGGCGTCTTCGTGGAGCTGGAGCCGGGCGTCGAAGGCCTCGTCCACGTCTCGGAAATGAGCTGGACCAAGAAGAACCTGCACCCCTCGAAGATCCTGTCGACCTCGCAGGAAGTGGACGTGCAGGTGCTGGACGTCGACGGCGACAAGCGCCGCATCTCGCTCGGCATCAAGCAGGTTCAGGCCAATCCTTGGGACGCGTTCCTGTCCGAGCATCCGGTCGGCTCGATCGTGGAAGGCGAGGTCAAGAACATCACAGAGTTCGGTCTGTTCGTCGGGCTCAACGCCGAGCTGGACGGCATGGTGCACCTCTCGGACATCGCCTGGGATGCGCAGGGCGAAGAAGCCCTTACCCGCTACAACAAGGGCGATGTAGTTAAGGCCAAGGTGCTGGACGTGGATGTCGAGAAGGAGCGCATCTCGCTTGGCATCAAGCAGGTCGCCGCCGACCCGATGGCCGACGCCGAGTTCAGGAAGGGCCAGATCATCACCACGAAAGTAGTGGATGTGGCCACCGGCGGCATCGAAGTGGCCTTTGGCGAAGGCGACGCCCTGCGCGCCTTTATCCGCAAGTCGGATCTGTCGCGGGACCGTTCGGAGCAGCGTGCGGACCGATTCGCAGTCGGCGACCGGGTCGACGCGATGGTGACCAGCTTCGAGAAGGCCAGCCGGCGCGTCTCGCTCTCAATCAAGGCGATGGAGCTGAAAGACGAGAAGGAAGCAATCGCCCAGTTCGGCTCGTCCGACTCGGGCGCTTCGCTCGGCGATATCCTCGGCGCGGCGCTCAAGGACCGCACCAAGCAGTAAGGCCCTACCGCTGCTGACAGCGGCGTAGTTTTCGCCTCAGCCCGGCGCGCACCCCGCGCCGGGCTTTTTCTTTCCAGCTTTTCAAGCCTCTCTACGGTTGACGCACGGCCCGCGCGGGGGCCTTATCGGCAGCGGGAAGTCGGGGAGACCCCTGCAATGCTGCGGTCCGAACTGGTGAGCCGTCTGCAACAGGAAATGCAGCCCATGAAGGCTGTCGATGTCGAGCGCGCGGTCGACGTGGTGCTGGAGGAGATCGCCAACGCCCTCGCTGACGGCGGTCGGGTGGAACTGCGCGGCTTCGGCGCCTTCTCGGTGCGCCGGCGCGAAGCGCGCACCGGGCGAAATCCGCGCACGGGGGCGACTGTTACGGTCGAGGCCAAGAAGGTGCCCTTCTTCAAGCCGGGCAAGGAGCTCAGGCTGAAGGTCAATGGCGGCGAAGAGCCGTAACCTGGGAACCGCATCCTGGCCGGCGCGTTCGTGTACGATGGGGAGTAGCGTGCGCCGGGCCAGATGATCGCCAACCAGACCTTACTCGAAGCGCTGCCGGTCGCGGTTTACATGACCGACACGGATGGCGTGATCACGGCCTATAACGAGGCGGCGGTCGCGCTCTGGGGCCGCAGGCCCGAGCCAGGCGAGCGTTGGTGCGGCTGCCGGCGCGTGTTTCGTCCCGACGGGTCCGAGCTGGCGCTTGCAGAATCGCCGATCGCCCTTGCGCTCAAGGAGGGCCGGGCTTTTCGCGGCGGCGAGTTGACGCTGGAGCGCCACGACGGCGCCCTCGTCCACTTCATCGCCATGCCAACGCCGATATTCGATGAAGCCGGGCGGCTGACCGGCTCGATCAATGTGCTGATCGACGTCAGCGAGCGGCGCAAGCATGAATTCGATCAGGCGCGCCTGGCCGCAATCGTGTCGTGCTCGGACGACGCCATCGTGTCAAAGACGCTGACGGGCCACGTGACCTCCTGGAACGCCGGGGCCGAACGCATCTTTGGCTACACAGCCGGCGAGATGATCGGCAAACACATCACCACGGTCATCCCGCCGGAATTGCATGCCGAAGAAGACGAGATCCTCGCACGCCTGACGCGCGGCGAACGCATCGATCACTACGAAACAGTGCGCGTGGCCAAAGACGGGCGACGGCTCGACATCTCTCTCACCGTTTCGCCGATTCGCGACGGCCAGGGCCGCGTTGTCGGCGCCTCGAAGGTCGCGCGCGACATCACCGATCGCAAGCGCGCCGAAGAAGTGCAGCGCCTGCTGATCGACGAACTCAACCACCGCATCAAGAACACGCTGGCGACGGTGCAGGCGATCGCAACGCAGACGCTGCGGCGCTCTCCCGACCCCGCCAGTTTTGTCGCCAGCTTCACCGGCCGCATTCGCGCACTGGCTCGCGCACATAGCCTACTGACCGGCGCATCTTTCCAAGGCGCAGACATCCACCAATTGGTGCGTGAGCAATTGCTGCTCGGCGGCGAGCCCGACCAACGCATCGCCTGGTCCGGGCCGACGCTGCTGCTCGAGGGACAAGCGGCGCTGCATCTGGCGCTGGTGCTGCACGAGCTCGGCACCAATGCGCGAAAATACGGCGCGTTATCGACACCGCACGGCAGAGTCGCGATCAATTGGGAAGTTCACACCAGCCGCGGCCGGCGACTTCTGCTCAGCTGGCGCGAGAGCGGCGGCCCGAGAGTGACCGCGCCGGCGACGCGGGGCTTCGGCAGCTTGCTGATCGAGCAGAGCCTGCAGGCGCATGGCGGCGAAGTCGAAGTCAGTTACGCCGA
>CAZHWA010000452.1:0-2649 GCA_964536175.1 uncultured Terricaulis sp.
CGGGCGCGGCTGCGAAGCCACATCACCCCCCAGAGGTCGGTCATATTCGCGGCCAGCCGTCCGAGGTTTGTGTACTTCGAGCGCCCGGCGCTCCTCTGTCGATGGTTAACCTCTAAAAACTCGACTGCATAGCCTTCCCGCAGCATCAATGCAGGCATGAAACGGTGCATGTGATCGAAATACGGTAGGCGCAAAAAAGCGTCTCGTTTAAAGACTTTAACGCCAGACGCGCTGTCGTCGGCGCCGTCCTTAAGCGCGGCTTTGCGGATGTTATTGGCAATGCGGGACGCCGCGCGCTTGCTCCAGGCGTCCTGGCGTTTGCCGCGGCGGCCGGCGACCATCGCCAGATTGGCCGGCGCGTCGGCGCGTGTGAGCCGGGCCAGCAGGCGCGGCAAGTCTGCCGGGTCATTTTGCCCGTCCCCATCGAGCGTCCCGACGATCGGCGCGCGTGCGGCCAGCACCCCGGTCCGGACCGCACGGCTCTGGCCGGAATTCTGGCGATGCCCGATCAGGCGCAGCGCCGGCAGTTCTGACTTGAGTGCAGCCAGTTCCGCCCGCGTGTCGTCCCGGCTGGCGTCGTCTACAAAAATCATCTCGTAGGAGCGCCCGTCCAGCACCTGGGCGATCTCGCGGGCCAGGGCGGCGGCGCTACCGGCCTCGTCCTTCACTGGTACGACAACGCTGAGTTCGATGCTTTGCGTCAAAGTTCTGGTTCCCGGCTGCGCGGCGGGCTCTCTTAGCTGCTTCACGACGCCGACGCGAGCGGGGCCGGCCGCACCGAAGGCCCTGCCCTTGCAAGCAAATCCCGGTAGATCGACCCTATGCCGCCTTCGATCTCCCCGGCCCTTTTCGACCAGTTTGCCCGCGGCTGGCGTGGCTACGTTCTGGTCGCGCTGATTGCGTTGCTGTCGGCGCAGTTCGGCGCCGGGCGCATGCCGGCGATGGACGGCGATGAGGCGCGCTTCGTCCAGGCGAGTCGCCAGATGGTCGAAACCGGCGATCCGGTGCGGATTCGCTTGCTGGAGAAGGAGCGCCACCGCAAGCCCATCGGCGTCTACTGGGCGCAGGCGACGGCGGTATTCGCGATGAGCCCGTTTACGGGGACGACAAACGAGATCTGGCCTTACCGTCTCCCCTCTACACTGGGGCTCATGATCGCGGCGCTGGCCACGCTTTGGGCCGGCCGCGCCTTGCTGACGGAACGCGCCGCCTTGTTCGGCGCAGGACTATTCGCCGCCAGCTTGCTCGCCGGTTTCGAGGGGATGACCGCCAAAACCGATGCGCTGCTGCTTGGTTTCACCACGCTCGCGTTGGCCGCCCTTGCACGGCTTCGCGTGCTGAGAGACGAGCGGCGCATCTTCGGCTCGAAAGAGCTCGCCGCACTATTCTGGCTTGCGGTGGCGCTCGGCGTTCTTGTGAAGGGGCCGGTCACGCCGCTGGTCGTGCTGCTGACGCTCGTGACGCTGGGCCTCTGGGAGCGGCGCTGGCGATGGATGCGGCCGCTACTGGCGTGGCCCGGGCCGCTCCTCGCGGTAGCTGTGACCGCGCCGTGGTTTGTTGCGATCACCTTGGAGACGAATGGCCGATTTCTCTTTGACATGATGATCGGCGACGCAGCGCCGAAGCTGTTCAGCGGCGACGACGGCCATTTCGCGCTGCCCGGCTTTCATCTTTTCCTGCTGCCGTTTCTGATCTTTCCGGCGACCTACGCCCTGCCAGCTGCGGTGCGCCTTATCTGGGAGACGGTGCGCGCGCCGCGCGCCGATGAACAGCACGCTGCGTTGCGGTTTCTCATCGCCTGGGCCGCGCCCGCCCTGATCTTCTTCGAACTTGCCGCAACGAAACTGCCGCACTACCCGCTGCCGACCTATCCAGCGATCGCCCTGCTCTGCGGGGCGGGGCTGACCGAGATGCTGGGGCGCCAATGGCGCACCGCCCATCCGGCCGGCGTGGTGCTGTTCGCTGTCGCCGGGCTGGTCATCGTAGCGCTGATGGCGACGGCGACCACCTTCATGCCCGGCGATTTCGCCGCGGACTTGCGGCGCGCCGTTTCCGCGGCGCTGATTGGCATTGGCGCTGTGGCCGCCACCTTCAGCGCGCTCATGATGCTCAAACGGCCCGCCGCGAAGACGGCGGCGCTGGTGGCCTGCGCCCTCGTCCTTTCGTTCAGTTTGCGCGAGCGCATCCTGCCGGAGGCGCGTGCGCTCCAGGTCAGCAGCGAAGCGGTGGTTGCGCTGACGCGCGCGCGGCTCTTGCCCACTGAAGAGAGGCAGCTCTGGATCGTCGGCTACAACGAGCCCAGCCTGGTGTTCATGACGCGCACGTCGGCGCGGGTCGTCAGCGCCCATGAAGCCGGTGAGCGCGCACAACCCGGCGATGCGCTGGTGGTGGAGTCACGCGCACAGCAGGAACTGGACTCCATTCTGGAGCGGCGTGATCTGAGCTTCAGCTCGTCCGAGCCGCCGGTGCGCGGCCTATCGCTCGGACGCGGCGAACGCGTGACACTGTTGGTTGGCGAAGTGAAGTCGGCTAACGGCGAATAGGCGGACGGCCGGCAACGATGTCCTTAAGCACAAGCAGAAGCGCAAGCGCCGGTTCGGCGACTGCTGCGAACATTTTCTCCGGGCCCGTCTTGGCGCTGCGCGCCAC